>JAESUD010000105.1 GCA_016763335.1 Emcibacteraceae bacterium
GGCGTTTCCGGCGACACATCATCCGCGGGAATGGCACGTCTTGAATGGGTTCTTTCTAGTTATGATGATCTTGACCTTGTCATCGTCCTTTTTGGTGGTAATGACGCCTTACGTGGGCTTCACCCTGATATGACCCGGCGCAATATGGATAAAATGATAGGCATATTAAAAGAAAAAAATATCCCGACCTTAATCGCTGGCATGGTCGCACCGCCAAATATGGGGCAAGTTTACGGCAATAATTTCAATAGCATATATTCCGAAGTCGCCAAAAAATATGAAACAGCATTATATCCGTTCTACCTCGACGGCGTCGCAGGAATACTCGAATTAAATCAAAATGACCGTATTCATCCAAATGAAGATGGCGTTAAACATATTGTCGAACGCCTCACACCTATTGTTTATGAAATTGTATCTGACGAATAAAATCAACCACGTATTAGGGGTTATTGACTGAGCGCATGATTAATTAATATTTGTGCAGTCTCTTTTGCGTTACGTGCAACATCATCCGGCCCCTGGATATGGGCCAAGACAATGGCGCCTTCATTAAGAAGCATCAATTGACGTGCTAAATCACCGGGGTTTTTAACACCCGCCTGCTCCGCGAGGCCAATAACATAAGCCTGTAATAATCTTAGATGTTTTGCAGATATTTTATGAATTGGATTGCTTGATTGCGGATATTCACATGAAGCACGAATGAACATGCAACTAAGATATGTTTCTTCATGAAACCATTCATCGAGTGCATCAAACATTGCCAGCAGCCGTTCCACCGGAGTGCTCGCGAGGGCTTCAATCCGGCGTACAAACCAACTTCGATAATTCTCATCCCGTAAATTCAGCACTTCAAGAATTAAGTCTTCTTTTGTTTTGAAATGTTTATACATGGAAGTTTTAGAAATGCCCGTTTCCTTAGCTAGACGGTCCATGCCTACTGCTTGAAACCCACCCGCATAAAAAGCCTTTAATGCTTTTTCAATTAATTCTATTTTTTTTGATGCACTCATAATAAATTTTCTTCATATGTACTGTTCGGTCAATGATTCTATTTAATAGTTATCATCACCATATGGCTATTAACATAGTGCTTTTAATTGATATTGCAATTTTTTTATATTTTCTCCGATATTAAGTTGACAGATCAGTAAACCTTAATTATATAAACGTTAACCGATCAGTACAGGTTGTGATTTTTAATTTCTAATAAAGGAAAATGCCAATGATTAAATTTATCCCCACACCAGTGACGAAAACAATTATGACAATAGTTTTTTCCACTGCACTACTCGCGCAATCAATTACCCCTTCTTTTGCAGCAGATAACGATACCGAAGCTGCCAATGCTCAAACTACATTACATAAAACCGTTAAGGTAGACGGCCTTGATATCTTTTACCGCGAAGCCGGAAACAAAGATGCGCCGACACTTCTTTTGCTTCACGGCTTTCCAACATCATCAAGAATGTATTCAAATTTGATCAAGGAACTCTCAGACGAGTATCATTTAATCGCACCGGATTATCCGGGGTTTGGCAATTCTTCAATGCCGTCTGTTAATGAATTTGATTATACTTTCGATAACCTTGCCGAAGTTATGGAAGGTTTTACAGAGGAGCTTAATCTAAACTCTTATACTTTATACGTCATGGATTACGGCGCCCCTGTTGGATTTCGTCTGGCTACCATGCATCCGGAAAAAATTGACGGACTAATCATTCAAAACGGCAATGCTTATGATGAAGGGCTGGAAGATTTCTGGACACCTTTCAAAGCCTACTGGCAAGACCGTACAGTAGAAAATGCAGAACCTTTAAAAGCTTTCCTTAATATTGGCGCAACAAAATGGCAATATACGCACGGTACACGTAACCCTGACGCAATTGACCCTGACAACTGGGTTGTTGATCAATATTTCCAAGATCGCGACGGCAATAAAGACATTCAATTGCAGTTATTTTTTGATTATGGTTCAAACCCAAAACTATATCCTCAGTGGCAAGAATATTTCCGCACTTATCAACCTGCTACATTGTTAGTATGGGGTCAAAATGATTACATATTCCCAGCAAGCGGCGCCCATCCATACCTGCGTGATCTCAAGAATGTTGATTTCAATCTGCTTGATACCGGACATTTTGCCCTAAACGAAGACGGTAATGTCATCGCAACCAAAATCAGAAACTTCATGTCCCCTATGAAATAAACTGCAATGATGGCCTGATGTTTGTAAATCTATTAAATTCATCAGGTCATCATTATTTTAAAAATTGCCAATTCATAGGATTTTAAAATGACCCATAAATACGCAAAACTAATGTTCACTGATAATGTTAAAGACTTACAGCAACAACAAGGAAGCCGTAACAGTTATGCCCGCATGGAAGAAGGCGAAGTGCATAATGCACTCCTTGGCGCTAAAGAAGCCGAATTTATTCTTGAAAGTGATAGTTTTTATATGGCATCCGTTAGCGAAACTGGCTGGCCATATGTCCAACACCGCGGCGGCCCAAAAGGTTTTGTGAAAATCATTGATGAAGCCACCATCGGCTTTGCTGACTACCGAGGTAATAAACAATATATCAGTGTCGGAAATTTTCAAACCACCAATAAAGTATCCTTATTTTTCATGGATTATAAAAACAAACGTCGCCTGAAAATGATCGGTCATATTATGACAGTCGAAGAAAACGACAAAGACATTTTAGAAAAGTTGCAAGATCCGGATTATAAAGGAAAAGTGGAGCGCGGCTTTATTATTTCCATAGATGCCTTTGACTGGAACTGCCCACAACATATCACTCAAAGATATACTAAAGAAGATATCCAACCGCTTTTTGATAAACTAGCGGAACTTGAAGGCGAAGGAACAAGAGCATGAAATCGCTTTTGAGTAAAATGTCTGCCGTTGGCAATTCGCCCCCACGCGCGCCATTAAAACATATTTTCTGGTCATGGTTAGGCAGTTCCATTGCCATTGGTGCAACTGCATTAGCCTCCATTTATTCAGAAATGCCTTTTTTGTTTGCCCCGCTTGGTGCGAGTGCAGTTCTGGCCTTTGCAGTACCCGATAGCCCGCTTGCACAGCCGCGAAATATTATTGGCGGTCATTTGATATCAGCCATCGTCGGGGTGTTGTTTTTATTATTACTTGGGTCATCATGGTGGGTGATGGCCCTAGCCGTTGCAACGGCAATTGCCGCAATGTTACTTACAAGAACCGTTCACCCTCCGGCTGGTGCAAACCCACTACTGGTATTAATGACAGGTGCACAGTGGGATTTTGTATTTCTCAGTGTTTTACCCGGTGTACTAATACTGACAATAAGCGCAATAATTTTCAACAAACTTGCAAGTGGCCGCAGATACCCCATTTATTGGTGGTAAGCAGGCTTTTAAATAGCTTAAGGATAAAAAGATGATAGATTTATATACATGGGGCACGCCAAACGGAAAAAAAGTTTCTGCAACATTAGAAGAGCTTGAACTTCCCTATACAGTTTTCCCAATTGACTTAAATATTAATGCACAAAAAGAACCTGAATTTTTAACCATCAACCCAAATGGTCGCATACCGGCAATCATCGACCGGGGAAATGATGATTTCAAAGTATTCGAATCCGGGGCAATCATGATTTATCTTGCTGAAAAAGCTGGCAAATTATTACCGACAGATGTTAAAGGTCGATCCGAAGTAATCCAATGGCTCATGTTCCAGATGGGCGGGCTGGGTCCGATGATGGGGCAAAATAATGTATTTTATGCTTCATTTCCAGAAAAGTTACCTTCCGTAATTGAACGATATTATAATGAAACACATCGTCTCTTAGGCGTTCTTGATGGTCGTTTGGCTGACCATGAATATCTCGCGGGTGATTTCTCGATTGCCGATATTGCAAACTGGACTTGGGCCCGTAGTCATGATTATGGTGGTATCTCAATTGATCCCTACCCACATCTTCAAAGATGGATTAAGTCAATTGACCAAAGGCCAAAAGCTGCCGAGGGTTTAAACATTCCTTATTTAAACAAATAAAACAGAGGCATATTATTATGGAAACGAAAAAAGTTGACGTCGCTATCATCGGCACAGGAACAGCCGGCATGGGAGCCTACCGTGAAGCTTCCAAAACAACAGACAGTATCGCCCTTATCGAAAGCGGCCTTTACGGCACGACTTGTGCCCGGATTGGCTGTATGCCGAGCAAGTTACTTATCGCTGCTGCCGAGGCCGCGCATAATGTTGAAAAAGCTCATAAATTCGGCGTAAATGCGCAAATTACCAATATTGACGGCAAGGCCGTAATGAATAGAATTAAGTCAGAACGGGACCGCTTTGTCGGGTTCGTGCTCGAGGCCGTTGAAAGTTTTAATCCCGATCACCGGCTCAAGGGATACGCAAAATTTATCAATGATAACACACTGCAAATTGATGATAAGCTAATCATAGAAGCAAAATCGATCGTTATTGCAACCGGTTCAAGCCCTGCCATCCCCCCCATTTTTCAAGATGTCACTGACCGCCTAATCATTAACGATGATGTGTTTGAATGGGACGATCTCCCCGGTTCTGTCGCATTATTTGGTCCTGGCGTAATAGGTCTTGAACTTGGTCAGGCGCTACATAGATTAGGGGTTGATGTTAAAATTTTTGGCCGTGGTGGCTTAGTCGGTCCCTTAAGCGATCCGGCAATACTTGAATATGCAACAAAAACATTCCAAGAAGAATTTTATATAAATCCCGATGCCGACGTCACATCAATCAAACAAATTGGCGATAAAGTGGAAATTACTTATCGTGATTTTGACGGCACTTGTGTAACCGACAGTTTTGATTATGTGCTCGCGACAACAGGCCGCACACCGAATGTAAAAAATCTAGGCCTTGAAAATACGTCACTTCCACTTGATGAACGCGGCGTGCCAATTTTCGATCAATTCACAACCCAAATCGGCGATCATCCTGTATTTATTGTGGGTGATGCGAATAATGATAAACCACTTCTACACGAAGCCGCCGACGAAGGCAGGATTGCTGGCAAAAATGCGGGTCATTACCCAGATGTACGCGCCGGAAAACGCTCATCTTCGCTCGGCATTGTATTTTCTGATCCAGGGATTGCCACCATTGGTCGTTCATATTCTTCTCTTGCTAAAGGATGCTTTGCCACAGGCGAGGTTTCATTCGAAGGGCAAGGACGCAGTCGGACAATGCTCGTCAATAAAGGACTAATGCATGTTTACGGTGAATATGGAACGGGTTTACTATTAGGGGCAGAAATATTTGGTCCCCGGGCGGAGCATCTCGCCCATTTGCTTGCATGGGCACACCAGCAAAGAATGACTATCTCAGAAATTCTCGAAATGCCATTTTATCATCCCGTCATCGAAGAAGGCCTTAGAACGGCACTGCGCGATCTAAATAACAAGCTTCAACTCGGCTCAAAACCACCAAAAAGAAGCATTGATTGTGGACCCGGCGCCTAATACTACCTAGAAAACATTAGGCCATGCTTAACAATTATTAACTTATTAATAATATATTGATCTCAACATTATTAAATGCAAATAATAATTCTTAGCCTTTTTGTAAAATAGGTCTGTGTGTACATGCAAAAAAAAATATTAACGTTTGTTTATTTTATATCATCCTTGCTCATCTCTTTGAGCCATAGTTACGCACAAAATGAAATAATCCTAACTGATGAAGAAAAGCAATGGATTGCCGAGCATCCTGTTTTAAAAGCCTCTAATGAACTAGAATGGCCTCCTCTTGATTTTGTCCGCGCAGGAAAAGCAACCGGTTTCTCCATAGAATATCTTAATTTAATTGCCAAAAAGCTAGGGTTTAAAGTTAAATATATTAATGGTTATGGGTGGGATGATTTATTATCAATGTTGGAAAACAAAGAAATAGATATAGCTCAAAGTATAATTCAAACCCCAAAAAGAAGTGAATATCTTTTATTCACAAAGCCATATCTTAATATGCCCATGGTATTTTTTGGCAAAACCGGTTCACCACAAATTAATTCCGTAGAAGACCTCAAAGGATTGAAAATCGGCACAGTAATAGGTGATCTGTCATATGAAATATATAAAGCCGAATATCCCGATTTAAATGTCATAGCCTATAAAGAAACGGTCAACGCTTTAAAAGATGTCGCCGTTGGTAAAATTGATGTATTCGCCGATATTTACCCAGTGGCAAATTATATTTTAAATCAAAATATGTTAATGGGGGTTTCGGTCATTGGTGATAGCTTTTTTCTGTATGAGGGTAATACGGACAATATTCGCCTTGCCGCCCGAAATGATTGGCCTATTCTAAAAACGCTTTTGGAAAAAGGTATGGACGCCGTTAGCATACAGGAATTTAAAAACCTAACAGATAAATGGCAAACAGATATTTATTCACAGGACAACCTTAAAACCATAAACGATATTGGCCTAACGGATGAAGAGGTAACATGGCTCGCAGAAAACAAGATCATAAAAGTTGCAGTAGACCCAACCAATGCCCCATTAGAGTTCATAGATCAAAATGGAAATATCAGTGGCATTGCCGGATCATATTTATTTCATATTGCGAATAAGTTAAATGTTACTTTTGAATGGTCAGGCAGTCAAAACTGGTCGGAATCTCTTGAACAAATAAAAACAAAAAAAGCACATATTCTTTCCACAGTAAATAAAACACCGGAAAGAAGCAAATTTCTTACTTTCACAGATCCTTACCTTGAGGTGGCATATATGATTTTTGCCAGACAAGGCGAAAAATCATTTGGTAGTTTAGATGCACTTGACGGTTATACAATTTCACAGGTCGAAGGGTTTTCTATATTAAAGTTAATTGAAGATAACTATCCGCATATTAACATTATAAAAAGCAAATCAGTCGGGGAATCCTTAAACTTACTCTCAATCGGCGAGGTCGATGCCTATGTCGGTAGCATTGTATTAGCCGCGCATCACAGCATGGAACAAGGCCTTACACAAATTATAGCTGTTGGCGATACACCTTACAGAGGGGGTAATGCGATGGCAATTCGTTCAGATCTGCCACTACTTGCCAGTGCCATGAAAAAAGCGATGAAAGCCATAACCTCTATTGAAAAAGCAGAGATATCAAGAACATGGCTAGGGGGCAATTTTCAAGAACCGAAAAATTATGAATTACTATGGAAAATCATTGGAATTACATTATTTATCCTCATAGTCATTCTTGTGTGGAATTACAGTTTAAGAAAAGAAATTTTTCGAAGAAAGAAAGCAGAAAATGAAGCCGAAGCGGCAAATATTGCTAAATCACGGTTTCTGGCAAATATGTCTCATGAACTAAGAACCCCGCTTAACGCCATAATCGGATTTTCAGATGCCATGCTCTGCGGAATTAGTGGTAAAATTAAAAACCCAAAGCAAATTGAATATTTAAAAGACATAAAAAACAGCGGCGAACATTTATCAGTTGTCATTAATGATATTCTCGATTTATCAAAAATCGAGGCGGGCAAATGGCGGCTTAACCAAACAGATTTTGTTTTAGACGAGTGCATAAATGATACTGTGAATATGCTTAGGCCGTTGGCTAACAATAAAAATATTGACCTTCAATATAATAACGACCTGCGCAATCCCAAATCATTAATTTCAAGTGACATACATGCAATCAGACGCGTGCTGATTAACCTACTTTCAAACGCCGTAAAGTTCACTAAAAAAAGCGGGAAAGTAATCTGTCATTGTTATAACGATAATAATGGCAATTTTATTATTGAAATAATAGATAACGGCATTGGCATCCCTGAAGCAAGAATAGACACAGTATTACATCCGTTCGAGCAAGGACGCGAAGAACATGAGCTTAATGAAGAAGGCACCGGGTTAGGACTGGCTATCGTTAATGAGCTTCTCAAGCTCCTTAATGGGCAACTGAGTTTAACAAGTAAAGTTAATATAGGAACAACGGCGAAAGTTGTCTTACCGGCAAACCGTTAAAACCTTAAAAAATGCCCTTTTTGCTGAAAAAAATACTCTTCACCGCAAAAATACATCCCCTTATCGCAATGAACTTTTACAGGTGATTAAAACTGTTATTAATGGTTTTGCAAGCATGTTACTCCCTATAGCAACTTGTTCCCTAATGAGCTCCCTCCATAGAGCGAAACGAAACTGAATATAAACAGAGTTTTTTACTATAACAGTAATTTCCCTACTCCCCCTTCGCTCTGTTTATTATACCGGCTCCCTCAAAAGAGGGGGCCGGTTTTTTATTTGTTTCTTGATTTATTAAAGACAATCGGTCAAACAAGAATGATGAAACTTAACTTTGATCAGTACGGTGAAGACCCGTCTAAAAAGCCTCTCGTTATTATTCATGGCCTTTATGGTTCAGCAAGTAATTTTCGGGGGCTGGCAAAAATTTATGCCAAGAATTTTAATGTTTACTGCCTTGACCTTAGAAATCATGGAAATTCGCCGCATTCAGGTCACATAACATACCCACTTATGGCCGCAGACGTCATTGAGTTTATGGATGATCAGAAACTCGATAAGGCCCATATTCTTGGCCATTCTATGGGTGGAAAAACATCAATGCAGATGGCGCTTAGTTATCCAACACGTATTGATAAACTGGTTCTCGGTGATATTGCGCCTGTGCTTTACCCCCATCACCACGAGGTCATTTTTGAAGGACTGCTGGCGATACCGCTTGACGAAATAAGTTCACGCGGTGCTGCGGATAAAATTTTGGCCAACTATGTGGATGAAGCGGGCGTCAGGCTTTTTTTACTAACAAATCTTATACGAAACGAAGACGGTGGATTTCAGTGGCGCATTAACCTATCCGCGTTGATAAAAGAATATGACCATATTTCCGCCGCCCCAGAAGGCGCTTCATACGAGGGCGAAACACTTTTCATTCGCGGCGGCCAGTCAGATTATGTGGCCGATGAATATGTCCCGGAAATAATGGAAATATTCCCGAACGCCAAAATCGAAACCATTGATGATTGCGGTCATTGGCTCCACTCGGAAAAACCACAAGAATTTTCAAAAATATTATTGGATTTTCTAAAGTAAATTTCGAACGGTTTTAATGATATAATCCGCTGTATAGTCAATTTCTTCAACACTGCTCATTCGTCCGATGCCAATACGCACAGAAGCATCAATCTTAGCCTTATCAAGTCCAATAGCCTCAAGCACATATGATGGCTTATGTTTAGCAGACGAACAGGCCGAGCCAGTTGAAATGGCAATATCCCTTAAATCCGCAACGAGCAAATCACTTTTTACACCAGAAAAAGTAAGATTAAGATTACCCATAAACCGTTTCTCTAGGCTGCCGTTTACAATAACCGAATTTAATCCGGCATTTATTTTATCCAACAGTCGTTTTGAGAGCGCGTTTATATGTTCAAAGTCTTTATCAATATCGTCTGCTGCCACGGCACACGCCTTGCCAAGCCCCACACATAAAGCCGGTGAAAGCGTGCCTGAGCGAAGGCCATTTTCCTGACCACCGCCATCAAATAACGGAATGATTTTTGTGTTTTTTCTCACGTAAATTGCGCCTATTCCTTTGGGGCCATAAAGTTTATGGCCAGATATGCTCATCACATCGATATTCATATCATCCACATCAAGTGGAATTTTACCCGCCGCTTGTGCCGCATCCGTATGAAAAACAACCCCGCGCGTTTTACAAATCTCCCCAATGGATTTTAAATCCTGAATCACACCGATTTCATTATTAACCGCCATAACCGATACAAGCGCGGTTTTATCTGTAATTGCCGTAAGTTCTTCCAGATCAATTAACCCTTCATGATCAACATTTAAATAAGTCACATCAAAATTCATTTTTTCCAGTGCCCGTGCCGATGCGAGCACGCATTCATGTTCGCTTACCACAGTGATGATATGGTTTTTGTTGGAAAAATCAGCAAAACCCACTCCTTTAAGGGCGAGATTATTAGATTCTGTGGCCCCGGATGTAAAAACAATCTCATTTTCATCCGCACCGA
>JAESUD010000106.1 GCA_016763335.1 Emcibacteraceae bacterium
ACCCCCGCCGCAAGCGCGCCAAGCTCTTCTGACATGGCAACAAGTTCCTTATCTCTTAAATTCAACATCCCAAAGAGTGCGCCGGATGATATATTGTCATCCAATGTCAGCCCGGTTGTTGATAAGGTGCCGGTTGTTGGCTCAACATCAAATACAGTAATTGGCGGAAAAGGCGTAGTTGAAGACACAACTCCTGGCGGATTATACTGAAGTTCTCTACGTGTTTTACCAATAAGCATCAGGCCGGATTTTGTGCTTAAATCAATTTTATTATTACCTGTTTCAATAATATTTATATCAATAAGTTCTGAAAGATCGCTAAGTGCCTGTGCACGTTGTTCGATGAGCGAACCGGCTCCCCCTGTGGTCACGGTTTCCTTAACAATGAGTGGGTTTAGAAAATCAATCCGTTTTAACAGACTGTTAATTTTGGCTGTAGTTTCAGCTATTTGCGTGCTAGCATCAAGGCGCATTACTTGGATATTTTCTGCCAACATGCCAATTTCATCACCAAACGAGTCTATTCTTGAAACCATGCTTTCTTTTAATATAGTCGAAAGCGGGTTTAGGGCCAGTTCCGAAACCGAATTAAAAATATCATTTATTTTTCCACTCAATGAACCGTTGACATCGGGACGACCAAGCAAAGCCTGCACCCGTGAATGAAAAGCATTCTCAAGCGAATAACGTGCCACATCAGATTTGGTTTCATATGTGGACCCTACAAGGAATTTATCAACGACCCGTTCAATGCCAGAAATTTTTACGCCTGAGCCCTGCACTCCTGTTAAAAGAGGGTCGAGCCTAACGACTTTGCGCGCATAACCAACAGTATTTACATTGGCAACATTGTCAGAAATAGTCCTTAATGCCGCTTGACTGGTAAAAAGCCCGGTAAGTGAATTATTTATGATAGAGCTAATGGTCATTTACACATCTCCACTGGTTAACATATGAGCAAAATGACTAGGCAACAGTTGCCAAATGAGGAAAATATTTCGTAAATCGAATAAATTCCCGGTCATTATTTTTACTTGTTCGCTCACGTTTGCAACTAAAGTCATATCAACCTAACTATTTGTTAATTAAAGAATTTTCAAAATTTTGATAAATAAATAATGCAATTTTCCTACTTACTCTTTTATTTTCTCCCTCAAATTATATGCAAGGTTAATGCCAATTTCAGACATTGTTTATAATGGGTTCGTTTTAGCCTGCGATCCCACATCATTTATGATGCGGTTATTAAAATTGGCAGATATGAGTGGAAGTGGGAAAAAACGACACGTCACCCTTGGGAATCTTTTGCCCCTTCTAAATTAACAACATCTCATAAAAATAAATAATCATTTAAAATCAATGCACTATACCATTTTATGATTCTGGCCTACTTTTTGCATTTAATCATCCAAGTTAATTTAATTGGATAAAACATAACAATGACAACAGGCGTTGACATATTATTTAAGAAACTACCGGCACAGGTCCCTTCTGTACACCGCGAGAGAAAAGCTGCCCCCTCTCCTGTTCGTGCAGACCATGTTGATGATCGTTCCAATATATCCAATAATAGAGACCAGAAGGCCATCAAGACATTCAATGAACATCTAGATGATCATAATGTGAAAAATGATGACGCTCACAAAACCGATAAAACACCACAAACCGACAGCAACGAAACTGACGCCTTGGCTCGCAACCCAGAACATGGCAATAATGATGTAATCGCGACATCTGAAATACCCGCCGAAAGTAATATTCAAGACCAAGGTAGTAATGCTGTTCAACTGAATAATGATATTTTATTTGCAGAGAACGCACAGGAAAACATTGCCGCAGCGACAACGGAACATTCCGTTGTCATTAATACAGATATAAATAATGTCGTAGATACAAATGTTTCTACTAACCGGGCTGACAATAATTCCGGTGTAAACAATACTAACCCCGAACAAGTTGTTGCAAATACCACTGGCCAACCGAATACAGAGAAAACAATTCCAGCAGCAACCGATCACACACAAAATTCAGAAAAATCAATTCCCGCTGTCAGCGCCGATGAGGCCACACCCAAAACTACACAACCTCAACATGATAACAAAATAGATGCAACCGATGTTGCGGCAGATAAGAATGTTGAAATAAAGCCTGATGCATCAATAAAAGAAACAACCCCTCAAAATGGATTGGGAGACGATAATAAACTATTTACTCAAACCCAAAAATCATCTGATGCACGGCCCGTTTCTACAGAAGTCGTACAGGCACCCAAAGGTGATGAAAATAAAATAATACCTTCATCATTTGTTGCACAAAAAACAGATGTGCCAATGCAGGATGCTAAAGCGGAAACCATTGTTAATTCAGCATTGCTACAGCAAGCTCCGTTAGAAAAGACATTACCTGAAGAAACAATTGTTCATGAAAAAAATTCTGCAATACCAATTGCTGTAGTCTTGGACAGAAACAATAATCAGAAATCAACGGATAAAGGTAAAAGCACAGGAATAAGCGCTGGAAAAAGCAAGAGTTCCTCAGCTAACCAGCAAAAGTCCGACGTTCCTGTATCAAATACTGGACAAACCACACAAACACAACAACCGGCCTCTCAGAATATAGTCAAAAATGACATGTTATTTGATATGGGGCTTAGACCGAGCCTACCGTACCCCAGCCTTTAAATTTAAACGCGCAATCCAGCCTTACCACCGGTGGGTTACTCGCCGTTCAGGACATTAACGTTCAAAAGTCTGTTAACAGCTTAGCATCGACAATTAAATTGGAAACTGCCGAACAAGCAAAAATGATTAATGAGCAAATTTCTGTTGCCATAAGTAAAAATATTATCAAGGGTCAAAATAATTTTAATATCCGCCTTAAACCGGCAGAACTAGGGCAAGTAGAAATTCGTATTGAATTTTTGTCTGATGGTAAAATGCAAGCATCTATGATGGTCGAAAATGAAAAAACATTATCTATGTTGCAACGAGACCAGTCCGTTCTGGAAAAAGCACTTCAGGACGCAGGAATTAACTTATCAAATAAAAACATGAACTTCTCATTAATGAAGCAGGACCAGCAACAAAGTCAAAAATTTGCTGGCCTTAATAATCCTGCTAATGATGACGGAAGCTTCGAAGATATGGCACAAACCGAGACCATGCAAGAAATTCGCATGGGTTACTCCAATCAAGCCATAGACATAAGTGTATAGAAAGAAGGTATTATAATGGACATCGTAGGAATCGCCGGACAAGACACAAGCACTAATGCGTCGCAATCCGGTGCGACATTATCAAATGACTTTGATGATTTTTTGCATCTTCTCACTGTACAGTTACAGTATCAAGACCCGCTAGCACCAATGGATTCAAATCAGTTCACAGAACAACTGGTTGCCTTCACAGGTGTTGAACAAGCCATACAGACCAATAAAAATCTCGAAAGTATTGTGGCTCAGAATAAATCACTCAAAAATGCCAATGCTGTTGGTTACCTTGGTAAAGAAGTAACCATTGGCACCAATGCAGCAGGCCTTACTGAAGAAGGAACAGCAACTTGGGAATATTTACTTGAGGCGCCGGCAAACTCAGTAAAAATAACGGTAAAAGATGAAAACGGTCTTGAAGTAGACACTGCAATTGGCGAACTTGGTACAGGAATTCATACTTTTGTCTGGAACGCCCCGGATAACGCTGATCCCGGGATCTATACATTAGAAATTAAAGCTTTATCGGGTGATAAAGAAAATATTGCACACAGCATATATTCCGTCGGAATTGTTGAAAGTTTAGAAAATGTCAACGGCAACATTCTACTTGCCTCAAACGGAATTCTTACATTACCAGACAATGTCCTAGCGGTAAGAGAAGTAAAAGTAGAACAAGAAACAATACCTGAAGAAGACAGCAGTGAATAACGCGTGAAACGCAAAATAATTTAAATGAAAAAATGTCACTAATACCAGAGACATTTATTAAATAAGGAGTACCGACAATGAGTCTTTACGCATCACTTTTTTCTGGCGTGTCCGGCCTTTCGGCTAACAGTAGCGCCATGGGTATGATTTCCGATAACATCGTGAATATTAATACCATTGGATATAAAGGCACACAGGCCAAGTTTTCATCACTGGTGACGGAAAGTAATTCATCATCATATTCACCAGGCGGTGTGATTGCAAAACCACAAGCCCTTATTAGTCATCAGGGTCTATTGCAAGGTTCAACTTCAGCGACCGATCTCAGCATCGATGGTGCTGGTTTCTTTGTTGTTTCCAATCAGACAGATAGCCAAGATGCAAATTCCACCATATCATACACACGTGCCGGATCATTTACCCCGGATGATAATGGCTTCCTGCAAAATACTGCGGGTCTATATCTTCAAGGGTATGAGCTTGATTCTGATGGCAATGCGCCTACCGTTAATATCGGCAACTTAAAACCTATTAACGTGTCAAACTTCACCATTACGGCCGAAGCCACCACATCGGTTGCCATTCGTGCCAACTTGCAATCATCACAGGCCATCAGCCCCGCAGTTACTGGCGCGACATATACCTCCGCAACTGTTGCAGGCTCAATGGCGGGTTATGATGCTGACGTTTCACAAGGGATCGTTCCGGCAACCCAAGGTACAAAACCTGACTTTCAAACTAATACACAAGTATATGATGCCAAAGGTGGACTACATACCGTAACATTTGCGGCCCTTAAACAGGCAGACAATTTATGGAATGTAGAAATTTTCATCAGCCCGCCAAATGATCTTAGCACTCAACCACTTGCCGGCACAGGTCAACTTGCATCGGGACAAATTGCCTTTAATGGTGACGGGTCAATTGACACCGCTGGTACTTCCCCTGCTTTACTTGCTGCATTAACCGTTAACTGGTCTGGTGGTGCGGATCCTGGGCAAATTACTTTCAATCTTGGTACAGATGGTCAAAGTGATGGTATCTCGGAATTTGCTGGCGAATCGACCGTGATTTCCACCACATCAAATGGTGCAAAATTTGGTAGTGTGATCGGCGTATCCGTTAAAGAAGAAGGTATCGTTACCGCACTCTTCAACAACGGACTGGCCAGAGATGTATTCATTCTGCCGATTTCCACCTTCCAAAACCCGGACGGACTGACCAGAAGACAAGGAAACAGTTACACTATTTCTGATGCATCTGGATCAGGCGACTTAAAGCTTGCTGGTAAGGGTGGGGCCGGATTTGTTGCCCCATCGACGCTCGAAGCATCAACGGTTGACCTCGCACAAGAATTTACCAACTTAATTACAATACAAAGGGCATTTTCTGCGAGTACAAAAATCATCACAACAGCAGATGAAATGTTAACGGAATTAAATAACATTAAACGTTAAAATTCAACGCCTTAAGAAGAAAGTTCCTTGATAATTCAGGGGACTTTTTTTGTGCCATATCGGGATATGATAAAATTTTACGCTTCATTCATGACAAATTTACGCTGTTCATTAATCATATTTTTAGACACTTGTCATATTATTTAGTCAATAAAACAAGTTACCGGAGAAATAGTGTAAAATGAGTTTGAAAAATATGGTAGAAAATGATTCAGTTGTTGGGCCAACTGGAGAGCAATTAACCTTAAAGGACTTACCGCCACCGAACACCAAACGGTGGGTCGTTCGACGTAAAGCCGAGGTTGTAGCTGCTGTGAGAGGAGGACTTCTTTCACTCGAGGATGCGTGTAAAAAATATACGCTTTCCGTTGAGGAATTTCTTTCATGGCAACGGGCGATTGATGAAGACGGACTTTTGGGATTA
Source organism: Emcibacteraceae bacterium (assembly GCA_016763335.1). Taxonomy (GTDB): domain Bacteria; phylum Pseudomonadota; class Alphaproteobacteria; order Sphingomonadales; family Emcibacteraceae; genus Pseudemcibacter. Next base: position 5,801 of record JAESUD010000106.1, read on the forward strand.
CGCACAACGCGCGTACAAGATTACCGTCAGGATAAAAGCAAAATCCAGCATCATTAACTCGAATACATAAAAAAATCATTATGATTAGGCCGCAAAAAATAATTTTTTGCGGCCTTTTTTATACTTAAACGATTCTAATTGTGGGTCTCTACAATCATAGAGTCAAAAATAGTGCTTTTTTTTCGTAAAAATGCATTTTTTTCACGAATGTCACTTGAAAAAAATATTAAACTAGGCAATATCTGCCTAGTGTTAACTTTCTGTTTACTAAAGAGCGGGTACAATCTCTTTGGCATAAGTTGAGCAAGAACGTGCTTAAACTAATATAATATTTAGAATCATAGAGATACATAGAATATGTCTGTCTATTACATCACTTTTAAGGGATTAATATAGTGAATGGTTTAGCAGAATTCTTTAGAACCTTGGGTGCGCCAAGGTTAGCCGCGATGGCAACGGTAGCTTTTATTACTATTGGTTTTTTTGCATATATCATGATGCGTCTTTCCACTCCGCAAATGTCCCTCCTTTTTAGTGGACTTGACCTTGCTGATAGCTCACAAATCGTTCAAAATCTTGAAGGGCAAAACATACCTTATGAACTTATTGGTGATGGCAGCACTATATTAGTACCGGAAAATCAGGTTTCACGGCTCAGGATGGATATTGCCGCACAAGGCCTTAATACCGGCGGCTCGGTCGGTTATGAAATTTTTGACAATCAGGATAATTTAGGCACGACTAGTTTCGTACAAAATATTAACCGATTACGCGCCCTAGAGGGAGAGCTTTCTAGAACCATCAATTCAATTGAACAGGTTTCAAGCTCACGCATTCATTTAGTATTACCACAAAGACGCCTGTTCAGTAATGAAAGCCGGGAAGGCTCAGCTTCTATTTTTATTAAAACAAGAAGTGGTAGGTTAAGCAGAGGGCAGATTATTGCTATTCAAAACCTTGTAGCGGCAGCGGTACCGGAACTTAATCAAGAACGGATATCAATCGTCGACCAACGAGGGTCATTACTGGCTCGCGGCGCATCCGAAAGCGAACTAGGGTCACTGGCAACATCGATAGAAGAAAAGAAAATTTCCCTCGAGAACCGACTTCGTACACAAATTGAAGAACTCATAGGCAAAACTGTTGGTCTGGGGAAAGTAAGAGCAGAGGTAACGGCTGTACTAGATATGAGCCGCACCACAAGCAATTCAGAAACTTACGACCCTGATGGCGCGGTTCCCTTATCGACGAATATAACAGAAACAACATCATCAGATGTTCAAAATTCCGCACAAGAAGAAGCTATTTCTGTCGCAAACAACTTACCTAATGCAGGACTAGTTAATGATACCGGCCCTGAGATACAAAGCCAGAATAGTTCATCAACCACATCGGAACTCACTAATTTTAGCCTATCAAAAACAATTACTTCACAGATCAATGAAGCCGGGTCAGTTCAAAGGCTTTCAGTGGCCGTGCTTATAGATGGCCGTTACACTGGTGGCAGCACAGCAGAAGACGGCACCGTAACACCGCCAGTATATCAACCTCGATCAGAAGTTGAAATTGCCCAAATAGAAGATTTGATAAAATCTACCATGGGTTTTGATGAAGATCGTGGTGATACGTTAAGTGTTGTTAATATGGAATTTGCACCAATTGATTTTGGCGAATCTGCCGTAGAACAAAGCCTGTTTGCTCTCAATAATATAGATATCATGCGCATTGCAGAATTGGTCATATTATTCATTGTAGCAATTCTCATAATCCTCCTTGGATTGCGGCCGCTCATATCATATATCACCAGCACGCATAGCGATGATGGCACGCGCGGTGGTACGCCGGCACAAATCGCGGGTGCTTCTCCAGAGCAACAACAAATTGCAGGCGCTGAACCCGCTTCTCAAGCCGCGCTAGCGCCGCCTACTGCAGGAGGTGATCTTGCCATCCCAATAAGAGGTGAACATAGAATTTCCTCTAAGGAAGTGGCACAACAACACGGAATGGAAGCCGCTATTGATGTAGCGGCGGTCGAGGGAAGAATACAAGCCACTACCCTGAAGAAAGTCGGAGAACTCGTTGAACGACACCCGGACGAATCCGTGGCGGTCGTTAGAAGTTGGTTATATGGGTGATGAAAATTGAGTAGGATTACAAGAATATCAGATTTAAGTGCTTACGACATAGCAGCCGCTCTTATGATTGCTATGGGTGAGGAGCATGGTGGATTAATATGGCAACTTCTTGATGATGAAGAAGTCAAAGAATTATCCCTCGCCATGTCATCGCTTGGTACAGTTGAAGCGGAAGTGGTTGAAGAATTATTTCTGGAATTTGCCAACGGCGTTTCATCTGTTGGCTCATTAACCGGTAGTTTTGATAATACAGAACGTTTGCTCAACAAAATGTTGCCCGGTGACCGTGTCGGACAAATCATGGACGAAATAAGAGATCCCGCAGGACGCACAATGTGGGATAAACTCGGAAACGTTAATGAAGTCGTTCTCGCAACTTATCTAAAAAATGAATATCCACAAACGGTGTCGGTAATTCTTTCTAAAATTAAACCCGAGCATGCCTCGGCCGTTCTCAGTGTAATGCCTGACGAATTTGCCATGGAAGTGATCAATCGTATGTTGAAAATGGAACCCGTTCAAAAAGATATTTTGGACAAAGTTGAAAGCACATTACGTATTGAATTTATGAATAATCTGGCTCGTACAAGTCGAAAAGACAGCCATGAAACCATCGCAGAGATTTTCAATTATCTAGACCGCGCCTCGGAAGCTCGCTTTCTGACAGCCCTCGAAGACCGTAACAGGGAAAGTGCGGAAAGAATTAGAGCACTCATGTTTACCTTTGAAGATTTGCAAAAACTCGATGCTACTGGAGCACAGACATTGCTTAGAGGTATTGATAAAGACAGACTTGGTCTTGCAATGAAAGGCGCCTCAGATAAAATTCGAGATCTTTTCTTTAGCAATATGTCCGAACGTGCAGCAAAAATTCTTAAAGAAGATATGGAATCCATGGGGCCGGTTAAACTTAAAGATGTCGACGAAGCACAAATGGAAATCGTAAATGTGGCCAAAGACCTAGCTGATTCCGGTGAGATAATTCTTGCCGAAAAAGGCGAAGAAGAATTGGTTTATTAGGAAAAATTATGGAACCTGCAAAATTTATTTTCGATGATGACTTCACTAGCAGTAATACAAGTGGCAGCTATAGCAATAAAATACAAAAATTAAATGATGATGCATTTACAGAAGGTAAAGAACAGGGATATACAGAAGCGCTGCAATCCATAGAAAAATCGTCTGAGATTATTTTAGAGGATATCAAAAATTCGGTGTCTTCCATGTTTTCCCGCCATGAAGAACAAGTCGTTTCCATGGAGCAAAATGCCGCAACACTGGTCCTCGCTATAATTCAAAAACTTGCCCCGGCCATCGTTGCAGACAAGCCACTTCAAGAAATAGAAAATTTAGTTCTGCAATGCCTGCGTAATAACCCGCTTGAACCGCGCATGGTAATCCGGGTTGATGAAAAAATGTTACCTTTGCTCGGAAAAAAGATTGACCAACTAAAAACCACCAGTGATTATCATGGTCAAATTGTCCTGATCAGTGACACAATGTCAAATGTTAGTGACTGCAAAGTGGAATGGATTGATGGCGGGGCGGAAAGAGATTTTGAAGAATTGATGAAATCTATCGAAGAAACGGTGCAAATTTTTATTAATGCGCCCTCTGATACAGATAATGGTATAGATAATAATGTTGGCGTTCAGCAATCAGTGGATATGAATGTCGGTGAATTTCCAAATAATTTAAAGTAAATTTAGAATTAAAGAGCAATTTTGCTGTAGCTAACTAAAAATTAAGGACAAAATGCTAATGTCTGATACAGAAAATGTCGACTGGCAGGAACTAGAAGAGCAAAATGACCCAGCGGGTGCAACTGCAAATGCTGATGGTCTGAGTACCGAGGCAAGTCTTGAAGCAATTTACGACGTTCCGGTAAAAGTTTCTGCGGTATTAGGGAAAACAAGTTTGCAAGTTTCAAAATTGCTACAACTTGGACCGGGTGCCGTTCTTGAGTTAGACCGTAAGGTTGGAGAGGCTGTAGATATTTTCGTAAATAACCGGTTAGTAGCCCGTGGTGAAGTTGTATTAGTTGAAGAAAAACTCGGGATAACCATGACGGAAATTATTAAAGTAGAAGATTAGGTGATGTTTTGATTACACTTCTTGGTATTGTTTTAGGTTTTATCCTTATTATATCCGCTATATTTATCGGCGGATCACCGATGGCATTTTTAAACCCGCCATCAATCCTTATAGTCATTGGCGGAACAATCGCCATTACTGTGGTAAGTTTTTCACTCAAAGACCTTATGAATATTCCTAGCGCACTTATAAAAATGATGGCTTATAAACCGCATAACCCGCGCGATGTCGGTGTTTCATGATACAAATTGCTGAACGGGCTAGATCCGAAGGAATGCTTGCCATGGCTGGGGTCGCAAATGGGCTTAGTCATGAACCATTCTTGCAAAAAGGTTTAAATCTTACTGTTGACGGCACCAAGCCGGATGATATTGAGAAAATACTGCAAAAAGAAATTAATTATACTCAAAGCATTCAATCAAAAAGTGTTGACCTCCTCAGGCGCTCTGCTGAAGTTGCTCCGGCTATGGGGCTTATCGGTACGCTTATCGGGCTGGTACAAATGTTGGGCAACCTTAATGATCCAAGCACCATTGGTCCCGCAATGCAGGTGGCTTTATTAACAACATTTTATGGTGCCGTTCTCGCCCATATGATCTTGTTACCGCTTGCCAGTAAGGCGGAACGTAATTATAACAACGAGTCTGTGATGAACTCCCTTTATATGGTTGGTGTATTATCGATCGGACGCGAAGAAAACCCGCGCCGACTTGAAATACAGCTTAATGCTATGTTGCCGCAATATCAAAGAATTACATACTATGACTAACAAGTCAGGAAAATATTAATGCGCCTTATCATTGTCGGATCGTTACAAGATCAGTTAAGTACCGCGTCTAAAATTGCCATAAATAATGGTGCACACGTCACCCACGCCCATGACGAAGAGACCGCGCTTAAGATTATCCGTGCAAAGGGTGCCGACCTTTTAATGGTCGACGTCCTGTTAAATATAGAATATTTGATAGGACAATTGGAAAAAGAACGAATTTCCACGCCGATTGTCGCTTGCGGCGTTGGCAACGATTCTGACGCCGCCGTTGCCGCTATCAAAGCCGGGGCAAAAGAATATATTCCCCTTCCCCCCGATCCAGAACTCATCGCCGCAGTACTGACCGCCATTTCAACTGATGGGCATGAATTTATTTACCGTGACCGTGTCATGATGAAAGTGGTCAGCCTCGCTGATCAAATCGCCCCTAGTGAAGCAAGCATCATGATCACCGGGGAAAGCGGCACCGGTAAAGAAGTTATGGCCCGTTATGTTCATAGTAAAAGTCGGCGTGCTAAAAAACCGTTTATCAGTGTAAACTGTGCAGCAATACCGGAAAATTTACTTGAATCAGAACTTTTCGGCCATGAAAAAGGGTCATTTACCGGCGCGATTGCAAGACGTATTGGTAAATTTGAAGAAGCTGACGGAGGCACATTATTTCTTGATGAAGTCAGCGAAATGGATGTTCGTCTTCAGGCAAAATTACTACGCGCTATCCAAGAACGCGAAATTGACCGGGTTGGTGGCACGGGGCCGGTAAAAATAAATATCCGAATTCTCGCCACGTCAAACCGCGATCTTCAAGAAGAGATTAAAGAAGGCCGTTTTCGCGAAGACCTTCATTTCAGGCTTAATGTTGTTAATCTCCATATTCCTCCGCTTAAACGACGCCCGGAAGATATCCGTGTTCTATGCAAGCATTTTGTCAAAAAATATGCCGAATTTAATGCTATTGAAGAAAAAAATATTACTGATGACGCCATGCAGGTTCTTATTAATCATACTTGGCCAGGGAATGTTCGTGAACTTGAAAATACCCTGCAGCGCTCGGTGCTTCTAACCGTTGGCAATGAAATAACCAAGCATGATATTTTGTTGCCGGACGGCAGACCCCATATTGAAATACAGGCCCAATCCGGCTTAAGCGACGCACCACAAGGTACCGGTCCGCTTGCTGAAAACAGCATGGTCGGCAAAACGGTTTCCGATGTGGAACGGGATTTGATTATTGATACTCTGAAACATTGTCTCGGCAACAGAACCCACGCTGCCAATATTTTAGGAATTTCCATAAGAACCCTAAGAAACAAGTTAAATATATATATGTCAGAGGGCCTAGCTGTACCGAGCCCGGGTGATGGTCATGCTAGTCCCCTTTGATCTACAGGAAATATTAAATTAAATGAGTGATACTTCCGCAAATAACGACCCCGGTGGTATAATGGGGTTTGTATCGAGCAAGTCCGATATTTTGATGGCCCTCGGGGTCGTCTGTATCCTCATCGTGCTCTTTTTACCACTGCCCCCTTGGTTGCTGGACTTTGGCCTGACCATATCCATCACATTTTCCATCATGGTGTTAATGACGTGTTTATTCGTTGAAAAACCCTTGGAATTTAACTCTTTCCCAACTGTACTACTCATATCGACGCTGCTCAGACTTTCGCTCAACGTTGCCTCAACCAAGCTTATATTATCGGAAGGTCATACCGGGCCGGAAGCCGCTGGTAATGTGATCGCCGCCTTTGGTTCCTTTGTAACGGGTGGCAGCTATATTATCGGTGCCATTATCTTTATCATTCTCCTTATTGTGAATTTTATGGTGATTACCAAAGGTTCGGGACGTATTGCTGAAGTGGCAGCCCGTTTTAGCCTTGATGCCATGCCCGGCAAACAAATGGCTATTGACGCGGATTTATCATCAGGACTAATTGACGAAGATCAGGCAAGAACAAGGCGTAAAAATCTTGAAGATGAAAGTACTTTTTTCGGGGCAATGGACGGTGCATCAAAATTTGTTCGCGGTGATGCCATTGCCGGCGTTCTTATTACATTTATAAATATAATCGGTGGCATTATCATAGGTGTCGTGCAAAATGACATGTCCATTGGTGACGCCGCCAACGCTTATACCATTCTTACCATCGGTGACGGTTTGGTCAGCCAGATACCAGCATTAATTATTTCTGTCGCCGCCGGTCTTTTAATTACCAAAGCAGGGCTTACAGGCAAAACAGAAAAAGCATTATTTGGCCAACTTTCAAATCATCCACGTGCAATATTCGTTACAGCAGGATTACTGGCTGCACTCGCGGTCCTTCCGGGCATACCATTTTTTACTTTCCTCGTATTATCAGGAATATTAACAGGCGTTGGCATAAGCGTTTCACGAAAGCAGCAGCGAGAAGTTGAAATGACCGAAACGATGGCCATCGAAGATCAACAGGCCCAAGAGGCAGATCCGGTAGAAGAACCCATTACAACGGCCCTTCTAATTGACCCGATCCGTCTTGAACTAGGTTATAGCCTTCTTTCCCTGATCAATGATGAAACGGGCGTAAAGCTCACCGACCAAATTAAAGCATTACGCCGTCAATTGGCATCGGAAATGGGGTTTGTGATGCCGTCCGTACGTATCTTGGATAATATGCAGCTGCCGGCAAATACATATGTGATCCGCTTGAAAGAAACTGAAAGCGGCCGTGGTGATATTCGGCCCAATAAGCTTATGGTTATGGACCCTCGCGGCGAGGAAGTAGCGCTTCAGGGCGAAGCAACAACCGAGCCTGCTTTTGGCTTACCCGCCGTTTGGGTAGATAGCAGCATGAAAGAGGAAGCATCATTCAGAGGATATACCGTTGTCGATGCTGCCACTGTCATAACCACCCATATAACCGAAGCCATTAAAGATAATATGTCTGAACTTTTATCATATGCCGAAGTTCAGAAACTTCTTGATGATTTGCCTACAGAACATCAGAAACTGGTTTCTGACCTGATCCCGTCACAAATTTCACAAAGCGGTGTTCAGCGTATCTTACAAAACCTTCTCGGCGAGCGAATTTCAATCAGGGACCTGCCAACCATTATGGAAGGTATATCGGAAGCCAGTGGCTATACACAGAATATCGTTATGGTCACAGAGCATGTCCGTACAAGACTTGCGAGGCAAATCAGCTATGAAAATGCCAACGACAGCGGCATTGTTTCATTGGTTAGCCTTTCCCCTGAATGGGAACAGAATTTCATTGAGAGTCTGGTTGGAAATGGTGAAGAAAAACAGCTTGCCATGGCACCGAGCAAATTACAGGAATTTATTGGTCTCATGCGCATGACATTTGAAGATCACGCCCATTCTGGCGAACTGCCAGTTTTACTGACTAGCCCAATGATCAGGCCATATGTTCGTTCAATTATTGAGAGATTTAGGCCCGCCACTGTCGTTTTATCGCAAAATGAAATTCACCCAAAAATTAAGATTAAAACTTTGGGTCAGATTTAATCAGGTGCAGATATAATGGTTTTAATTTATAATGTTGTTATAAGTAAAATTAATTTTACAATTAATTTAAGGTTGCTTCATGAAGCTTAAAATCTTTAGTGCACCAGATATAAAAGAGGCTCTCAAAAAAGTTCGAGAAACACTAGGCGACGATGCCGTGATTATCGATACAGTTGAGCAAACTATTGGTGGCAAGAAAATAGTCAAGGTTACAGCAGCCATTGAAGCACCCGCCCCTAGAGTGAACCCTCATAAAAATCCGGCGCCTGCCCCTGCATCCGCACCCATCAAAAAATCACTGCGGGAACTTGAAGAAGAATATATTGCCAGAGAAACAGTGGACCTGGTCAGCAGTTTAAATCATCACGGTCTAGCGGACAGTATAAAGCTAAAACTTCTCGACCTTGGTCAATCGCTTGAATGTGAGACCCCAGAGCTGACACTAGCATCAGCACTAGAGAGCATGTATCATTTTGAACCGATCACCGACTTGATACCTGTTAGGCCTATTATGATCATCGGCCCGCCTGGCACGGGCAAAACAATTACTACTGCAAAAATCGCCAGTCAGTTTATTTTAAATGGTAAAAGCGTCCACTTAATCAGTACTGATGTTTTTAGAACTGGTGGCCTTGCCCAACTGGAGGGTTACGCCAGTGTTCTTAAAGTGAACATGACCGAAGCAGAAAAACCGGAGGACCTGTTGATTGCCATCAAGAATGCTAAAAAAGTGGCCGATGTAATTATAATCGATACAATGGGCTATAACCCTTATAGCGAACGAGAAATGACCGAACTTCATAGTTTTCTCGCCGCTGTTGATGTTGAACCTATTCTGGTTGCACCCGCAGGAATTGATCCTTTTGAAGCGCGTGAGATTTCCGAAACTTATGCGGCGCTCGGTGTAAAACGGTTTATCACGTGTAAAATTGACGCTGCCCGCCGTTATGCCAGTATGTTAACTATTGCTGAAAATGGTAAAATGGCTTTTGCTGGCGTTGGCATTACGCCTTATCTTGGTGATGGAATTGAACCACTTGATGCCCTGAAATTGGCAAAATTACTCACTAGAATTCCAAAAAAGAATAAAATTAGCTTTGAAAGTGAATGAAGAGATGAATAATTCAGTAAACAATTTGCAACAAAAACTCATCACTGTCGCCAGTGGCAAGGGTGGCGTGGGCAAAACCTGGTTTGCAGCGACATTATGCCATGCTCTTGCGCTGCGAGGGAAAAAGGCACTCTTATTTGACTGTGATTTCGGCTTAGCAAATGTTGATATCCAATTGGGATTAATTCCGGAATATGATCTGGGTCAGGTGATATCTAATGAAATTACTTTAGAGCAGGCCATTTATCACCAACCACAATCAGGACTTAATTTTGATATTATATCCGGCCAATCTGGAAGTGGCGCGCTCGCATCATTGAAAATGGAACGGCTCATTGATCTAGGGGGACGGATTTGTAATCTGTCCGAAAAGTACGATTATTCCATAATGGATCTTGGTGCTGGGGTTGAAAATTCGGTTATGACCTTGGCACGGGCATCAGACAAAGTTATCGTTGTTATCACAGCTGATCCTACTTCACTAACGGATGCGTATGCTTTTATAAAACTGCATAATATGCGTAATAATGACGCGAAAATCCAAATAGTGGTTAATATGGCTGAGGATCAAAATGAAGGGCGACGGGCATATAAAAAAATAAAAAAAGTCTGTCAAAATTTTCTCAATATTTCGCCGACATTACTCGGCATTATTAATAGAGATCGGCATGTAGCCGATGCTATTCGTGCGCAAACACTGTTACTTAGCCGTTATCCACAAAGTGTCGCAGGAGAAAATGTTATAGAAATTGCCAAAAAGCTTTAAACTGGTGTAGACTTAATCATTCATATTCACTTGGCCTGGATTAAAAAAGATGAGTGAAATAACGCAACCACCACCGGATGTACAAACGCAAGATACACACTCTCGCGTTAGTCGCTTAAATGCGACCTCTGACCAAAATGCTTCAAACAAACAATCCACCAATCAACAATCCGAACAAAATGCACCAAAAGCTGAAGCTGAAAAAGTAGTATCCCATCATGATCCTGCGGTTACCCTTGCATCAACATTGGCTAAACTCGATTCCGGTAGTTATTTTACCGCTAAAGTAAGCGGGCATGATGCCGATGGCAGAACAGTTATTACATCTGAACTTGGAACATATCTTGTCCAGTCAGATCAAAAATACGTTGCAGAATTAGCAAAAATCAAAGCAGAAACGCAAATTGAAATTCGTGTCATTACGATTGATAAAGAAATAAAAGCAGAGATTATTAAGCCATCGGTTAATGAACTGGCCCCTCATAAGCCAATAATTATACCCGTGCAGCTCATTCTTACGGATATCAGCGGAAATACTGCTCATAATGGACTTCCCGCTACACCACATTCACCAACCATACCGCTTGATGATGTACGGTCACAATATCAGGCAACGACGCTATACAGGGCAGAACGCATAGCACGGGAAATAGCCGATAAGTTGGATAATCTGCCACTACCCACTTCCTCACCAAATTATACGGTTTATGGTCATCAAAGCACCCAAGATGATAAAACGGCTAATTTATCAACCCGTCAATTTTCACCAAATGTGTTTATTCAAGAAGTAACTACACACACAGCAAGTCTAACAACTAATAATCAACCGATTGTTCCAACAACTGAACTAAAAGAGATCTTGGGAAAAAATATTAATGTTCAAGTTATTAAAGCTGTTCCAAAAACACAGATCCCACTGCCCCCAGGATTGCCAGAAGCCGTCATTAAAGAATTAAACGCACTGACACACTTGATTATGTAAAAGTCGGACAAAATTTAAATATCAATATCTCCGCTATTGCTATTCCAGAAGTAATTGATAAATCATTACCACAGACAAACGTCACAAGAAATGAAGCAACCGCCTCCCTGGTCCAAAAAACAATCAATGAGGTTCAAGCAACGGTTTCACAAAATAATCCGCAAGCTCGTGTGACACCTTCACCAACGACTAGCTCCGTAATTACCGCCTCTCAACAACCTGTGAAGGAAACTGTGGTTTCCGGAATTATTATTGATACTTCGTTAAGGACAAATACACATAATAAAAGTGAATTTAAACCTGCCTCACAGGACAATAGTTTAGCTGCCGCCACTGAAACAGCCTATAATCAAAAAAGCAATTCTCAAATAACGGATAAAAATTACTATCTAGCGACGCCTACCTCCGTTTTAAAGTTTCAAAGCAGTACCCCCCTTGTGCCAGGGACTATCGTTAGTTTCACTGTTCAGTCAAATGTAGAAACGTCTTTATCAGAAAAGCCTTCTCGTCAAACATCCAACACGAACCCAGCACAGGCGACAACTACTCAACCCCTTCAAACAGAGAGTAATATAAAACCAGATAACGTCGTTTCACCTGTATTACTTGATAAGATCGATCAGTTTCTTACACAGCCCCTTGATCTTTTAATAGAAGATTGGGGGAGCATCAGTTTGGCTTTAAGCGCCCTAACATCAGCATCGTCTGCGAGCATGGCGGCTATTTTAGCTAGCCGTATCCCCAATATGCAAAGCCCTGAACAAATCACGAGTACTATGTTCTTTTTTCTCGCCGCATTAAAATCATCCCACCCAGCCCGCACTTGGCTCGGGCCCGATGTTAGTGCTAAATTGAAGCAGTTGGGGGCGGGAAAAGTGATCGACCGGATCGACCGTGATTTTAGCAGAATAGCCAGAATTAATTCTGAGAGTCCGATCGGTGAATGGCGCCCTGTGTTAATACCTCTGCAAAATGGGCCTGATCTTTCTGCAATACCGATGCTTACCAAACAAATTATTGACGAAGAACAACGGCGCAATGAAAAAAATAATAAAAATAAAGATCAGGAAACAAAAATCAATGCCACCCGATTTATCCTTGAGATTAATTTCAGCCAGTTCGGTATGATGTTAATAGATGGCCTTTTAAAAGATGCGAGGTTAGATATAATTTTAAAAGCTTCAAAACAAATACCTTTTACTGTTAAAACAAAATTATCACATCAATATACTGAAGCCCTGAAAAAGAATAATTTTGATGGTGAGCTAGTTGTCATTGATAATTCCCCAACGGAAGTATCGGTTAGAAAATTACTTGAGACCTTAACCAATAACGTCAAATTTGAGCAAAAAATATAAATGAGTGAGAATATTAAAACATCACCTAACCCGGATACTAGAAAAAACTGGACTATTTCAGTCGAGATTACTCAACCGGTCTATGTTAAAATGCAGCTGGTTCCCGATAGATTAATTGCGGAACACAGTTCAATGAAAAACCAAATTACCGCGATATTAAATCAAAATTGGTTAAATCCGGAAGAAATGGTCCTACACATTATTGAAACTTTCAATAATGAACTTGTACCAAAATGGATTGAAGTATTATACCAACATGAAGGGATCAGCATTCAAATTGATGACCGTCAGCCTGGACTGACAAATTTTAAATCTGCAATTAAATAATTTAATTACTATTTCGTTTAGCATTAACACGATACATATTGATGGAAATTTCATCAAGCCGTTCTTGTTCACGTTTTTTCTGTTCGAACTTTTCACGCTCTAGTGCACGTTGTTCAACGATTTCATATTTCTTAAGCTCTTTAAAAGCTTCTGAAAGTTCATCCTTCATATTTTCGATAGAGACATTAACTTCGGTAATGGATGCTTCAATATTTTCACGGCGTTTCATCACAGCAGACGCATAGCTAGCATAATTGATGTTAACCACTTTTGACTTTGCTAAGTCTTCCTTTTCTCTTTCAAGATCGGTGTTAAGCTTTTCAAGTTTGGCTTGAAGTCCGTTGCGCATCACTTCCATATCAGTAATCTGGCGGCGTTTTTCATCAACCTGCCATTTATGAAGCCTGATAATACCTTTTAGTCCTTTTGCCATAGCTTAACACTCTTTTTATCATGCCCAATTGTGCGACCTTTATTGGTCCGCATCATTATTTTCTAACTGAGGCCGATTATGCAATATATTACTTAACAACTCGTATCCAGAAGCTAAATTACTTTGCTCATCTTTGGATTGAGAAAGAAAGCCTTCAAGTTCCGGATGGAAATGAATTGCTTCATCTATTTCCTGGTTTGCACCTGGCCTATAGGCACCGAGACGAATCATTTCTTCCATATCGTTATAATCGGCAATATATTTTCTTGCTTTTTTAAGAAGCTCATTATGTTCGTCCGAATTGCATCCGGGCATGGTTCGACTTACTGAACGTAGAATATTAACAGCGGGAAAACGACCACGTTCCGCGATTGCCCGATCAAGCACGATATGACCGTCAAGTATTCCTCTTACCGCATCGGATACCGGTTCATTATGGTCGTCCCCTTCGACCAATACCGTAAAGAGCCCTGTGATCGTGCCCTCATTAATGCCTGGCCCCGCGCGTTCAAGTAATTTAGGAAGTTCAGAAAAAACTGTCGGCGTATAGCCTTTACTCGCGGGAGGTTCCCCACCAGCGAGGCCTATCTCGCGCTGAGCCATGGCAAACCTCGTTACACTATCCATTAAACAAAGCACGTCTTTACCGAGGTCACGAAAATATTCGCATACCGTCAGTGTCAAATAAGCGGCTTGACGCCGCATAAGGGCTGTTTCATCAGAAGTCGCAACCACAACCACACTTCTTTTAAGCCCTTCTTCCCCAAGATCATCCTCGAGAAACTCCTGTACTTCGCGACCGCGTTCACCGATAAGACCGATCACCGTAATATCCGATGCCGTGTAGCGGGCAAACATGGAAAGAAGAATAGATTTACCAACGCCGGATCCAGCAAATATCCCCATACGCTGACCATTACAACAAGTTACAAATGTGTTGATCGAACGCACACCCAAATCCATCTTGCCTTTTACCCGGCGACGAAGGTGGGCCGGAGGGGGAGAATTTCTCACGGGATAGGCCACAGGGCCAAGTTTAATTGGTCCCTTGCCATCAATGGGTTCACCCATTGCATTAATCACCCTACCAAGCCATGCGTCGCAGGGGTGGACATGGGCAGTATCACTCTCGACAAATGCCTTGCAGCCAACCCCGACCCCATCAAGCATTGAATATGGCATTAATAATGCCCGGTCCGATTTAAAGCCAACAACTTCACAAGGGACAATCTGTTCAGTACGCGAAAGAATATTAACCCGGGAGCCAATGCTCATATTTCGCTGGGCGCCTGCGACCTCAACAAGCAACCCCTGTATGCCCATAACACGGCCATAAACCTTATTTGACTGTATTCGTTCTATTTCGGTCTTTAAAGTATGCAATTGACCAACATTTCCTTAGATTCTATTGAAATTTAATAAATGATACGCTTTTATTCACATAAAATCTAAATTATTACAATAAAAATTAACTTTATTTATTTGCAATTTATTATAAATTATTTATTTATTAACATAAAAATTATACTTTATATTCAATACCTTAATATGAATACGCTTCTTTAAAGACGCAAACAAATCTTAACATCATCTTATGAAATGGTCACTTTTTTGATATTAGTAACTATTTATTAACCAGTTATGTTAAGAATGGTTAACGTTAAATGGTTAACAAAGCCAAGAAATGGTTAATAATAAGAAGAAAGGAACCTGAAATGCGGGTTTTACTCATAGAAGATGATCCTTCAACATCAAAAAGTATTGAGCTGATGTTAACAGCCGAGGGGTTTAATATTTATAGTACAGATTTAGGTGAAGAGGGTATCGACCTTGGAAAGTTATATGATTATGATATCATACTACTCGACTTAAATCTTCCAGACATGCACGGATATGACGTTCTTAAAAAATTACGTCTTTCAAAAGTAACCACACCAATCCTCATTCTTTCCGGAATGGTAGAGCTTGAAAATAAAGTCAAAGGTCTTGGTTATGGTGCGGATAATTATTTAACAAAACCATTCTATAAAGAAGAACTTGTTGCTCGAATTCAAGCCATTATCCGCCGCTCAAAAGGCCATGCGGAATCAATTATCAGAACAGGAAAATTATCGGTTAATCTTGATAAGAAAACTGTTGAGATCGACGGACAACGCGTTCACCTTACTGGTAAAGAATATGCTATGCTTGAACTTCTTTCTTTACGCAAAACTACAACATTGACTAAAGAAATGTTCCTTAACCACTTATATGGTGGCATGGATGAGCCAGAACTTAAAATTATTGACGTATTTATTTGTAAATTACGTAAGAAACTTGCTTCAATTAGTGGCGAAAATTATATTGAAACCGTTTGGGGCCGTGGTTATGTACTACGTGATCCTGAGGAAGATGGTTCATCAATTGCTGTAGCTGGATAAAGTAAAAATAAAAAAAGCAATTCCAGTCGAAAACTTCAAGGCTAATTCCATTAAATGGGGTTAGCCTTTTTTCATATAAAAAAACCCGCAAACTGATAAATTCAGCGCGGGTAATTTTTATTATATTATACAGTCAACTCGCGCGTAATTTCCCAATGACATCTGCGCTAACATCTGCGGTCGAATATAGACCACGCTGTCCCTGTACCGGTTTAAATTTATCAGTAATTCCGAGCACTGTTTCAGCCGCACCTAGGAAAAGGGTGCCGTCAGCAGGTATTATTTTGCGCATTTTCGCCAATACTTCACCTTTTGTCGGTTGATCAAAATATATAAGAACATTTCTACAAAAAATAACGTCAAAATTACCAAGTAATGTATATGGATCCAATAAATTAAATTTTCTATATTTAACCATGCTTTTTATTTCGTCAGATATTTGCCAAAGATCGCCGACCTGATTGAAATATTTTATTAATAACTGAATAGGAAGTCCTCTTTGAACTTCAAATTGTGAGAAAAGGCCTGCTTTTGCCTTATCAAGGACTTCCTGTGAAATATCGGTGCCCACAATTTCAATATCCCAACCGGCAATTTTTATACCCATTTCTTTAAGGATAATAGCAAGAGAATATGGTTCCTGCCCAGTGGAAGCTGCGGCACACCAAATTCTTATTTTCTTTCGCGAAGCACGACTTTGTAAAAATTGCGGAAGCACCGTATCCTTAAATAAATCAAAGGGTCTATTATCCCGGAAAAAGAACGACTCGTTTGTTGTCATTGCTTCCGTAATCTCAGTTAATAAATCTTCTTTGCGTTTCAAACGCACCTCATTAATGAGATCATCAAGCGTTTCTAATCCGCGTTTATGCGCGATTGGCGTAAGCCTACTTTCAAGTAAGTATACTTTATCTTTAGGTAAAATGAGCCCTGAGCGTTGTTTAAGTAGGCCACTGATCAACTCAAAATCTTCTGATCTCATCATCTGCCACCTTTTATTAGTCTCTGAATTTCTCCGCCTAATTCTTCAAGAGGAAGAACAGCATTACATATTCCCGCGTTACTAACAGCACCGGGCATTCCCCATACAACGCTTGTTTTTTCATCTTGCGCTATAATTGTGCCACCTTTTTCGATAACTATTTTACTACCCTCAAGACCGTCATGTCCCATACCGGTTAAAATCACACCGAGTACAGCGGGTCCAAATTCCTTTGAAACACTTCTAAACATTGGATCAACAGACGGCCGACAAAAATTTTCCTGTGGCCCCTCATCAAGACGCAAGCAACGCTGGCCATTATCATTGGTTATAATCATATGACGATCGCCAGGAGCGATATAAACCTGTCCTGCGATTAAAGGCATGCCATCCTCACCTTCTACGCAATTAAGCCCAATGGCCTTTGATAAATGGCTGGCAAGTATTTTTGTAAAAGACGGAGGCATATGCTGAGTGATCACTACAGGAAGTGATAATCCATCCTTTATACTCGCCAAAAATTTCAATAATGCTTGTGGACCACCCGTTGAGCTACCGACTGCAATTATTTTTGGTATTACCAGCGAAGGTTTAATTGTTTTGGGTAAATTTAATATAGTGGCTTTTGGTGCGGTGTCTTGCTCAATAGCCAATCCACTTTTATGTGGTTCCATAAAAACAGGAAAGCCAAGACGCTTTCTTTTAGCTGCTGCAAGGATTTTAATTTTTTCTATAATGTCATCTTGAAATGATTTTGATGCGATGACATCTCTATTTGTCGTCGGTTTTGGCACATAATCTGCCGCGCCTAGTGACATTGCCTGAAGGCTGATTTTAGCATTCTTTGATGTTAGAGTAGATGACATTAAAACTTGAACATTTGGCTTAGCTTTTAAAATTAATGGTAATGCTGTCAACCCGTCCATAATAGGCATTTCAATATCAAGAACAATAATTTCAGGATCAATGCGATCTAGTGAGTTCAGAGCCGACTGTCCGTTAGCTGCACTCCCAACTATTTCAATAGCTGGATCGGCACTTAACCACCTCGACAAGAGACCTCTGATTACGGATGAATCATCAACAAGCATAACTCTATAAGGGCTTGAACTTGTCGGCATTTGTTTAATATTATTTTTTTCCAATTGGGAGTTGTTCACTTTATAATAATCCGACTTGCACAAATTTTGACTCGATTATTTCACGGTCAAAAGGTTTCATAATATATTCATCTGCCCCTGCAGAAATAGCCGCGCTAATATGTGACATATCATTTTCAGTTGTGCAAAAAACAACGATTGGTTCGGCTCCACCTTCTGTTCTACGTAATGCTTTCAAAAAATCGAGCCCGTTCATGACCGGCATATTCCAGTCCAACAATACCACGTCCGGCATAGAATTTTTACAATTATCCAATGCGTCTTGTCCATCCACCGCTTCCTGGATATCAAAATTAAGTTCTTCAAGAATTCTTCTGGCAACTTTTCTAATAATTTTAGAATCATCGACAATCAGGCATAATTTCATTTTATTTTCCCAACAATTTCATAGTTTATTTCTCTTACTATTTTTATGTTACGCAGCTAATTTTACTTCATTAAATGTGAGAAGTTTTTCAATATCAAGGATAACCAGAAGTTCTTTTTCAAGACGAAAAATCCCCGTTGAAACATTTTGCCAACAAGCTTCCAATGTAACCGGGTTCTTTTCAAACGTGTCTTCTGACAGTGAAAGAACATCACCAACTTTATCAATGATTAAACTGTATGGTTCATCCTGATATTCGACAACCACATTCATTTCTTCAGAACCTTCTTCACGGTCGCTCAACTTAAGACGTTTTCTCAAATCAATGGCTGTGACAATCTGTCCTCTTAAATTAAGAACTCCGGCAACGGCCTCAGGCGCTTTTGGAACTCTTGTAATGACTTGCTTTGTCAGGACATCATGTACCTCTAAAACTGGGAGGCCACACAATTGCCCATCAAGCCTAATTGTAACAAAGTCATTTTTATTTAAAACTTCCATCTTTTATCCTTCAAAATAATACTTATTACATAACATTCTATGCGACTGATTTCTGATCGCTAAATTGTTCCTCAATGGCTTTTAAAAGTGTGTCACGGTCTAGCTTTTCAACATAATTATCAAAACCAGCTTCGCGGCCTTTTTCAAACCTTTGCTCAGAACTATTGGCGGATAACGCTACCATTGGCGTTTCTTGCCAAATGCCTTCTTCTCTTACTTCTTCAGCAAATTCAAAACCATTCATTTCCGGCATATCAATATCACTTATGATAAGATCAAAATTAAGCCCTTGTTCACGAAGTTTAAGGGCTTCATTTGCCGTGGCCGCAATAGTAACATTATAGCCAGATGCAGTTAGCAGGGGCTTGAGCAGATTAAGGAAAAATGTACTGTCATCTACAAGTAGAATACTCTTACGTTGCGCCTTAATTTCGTCCGGCGAACATTCCATGCCCATTTGCCAATTATTAAATGTTTTTTCAAAATAATGCGCAATATCAATAATTTCAGTGGCATCACCATCAATTATAGCCGTGCCGATTTGGCCCACTACATTTGAATCGAGCTCTACATTAATAATGTCTTCTTTAATATCCGTAATTTCATCAACGATAATACCCATCGCTCTATCTTCATCAGTGAAGACAAGCATTGGCTGACGACCCTCAGATGCAATAGAATATTGGTCATTAATTAAAATTAGCGGCATGAGCTTACCGCGATATTGAACCATTTTAGCTCCTTCAGATATCTCAATTGTACTGACATCAATTTCTTCGAGTCTAGATACGAGTGAGAGCGGAACGGCACGTTTTGTATCGCCGCCAGCACGGAACAAAAGAATAGCTTCCTTGTCATCGACAGTAGCAAGTGCTTTTTCTTCATTTTCCTGAGTATTTTTATCTGCAATATCGGACATAGCCTCATTCGCCTCACTCGCTATACCATTTGGATCAAGGATCATGATGACGCTACCATCACCTAGAATAGTATTCCCTGAAAACACATTAATATCCCTGAGTATGGGTGCAACGGGTTTAACAACAATTTCTTCCGTATCAAATACACGGTCGACAACAATACCAAATGTGAAACCACCTACCTGAGTAATAATGATAAAATCTTCTTTTTTATTATCATTTTCCGCATCGGCAACATCATCGTCATTTTCAAAACCAAGAATTTTATTCAGATGCAATAACGGCAACAACCGGTCACGCAAACGAAGTACTGGTGTTGAGTTAATATATTCAATTTTATGACTTGAATCACCGGAAGC
>JAESUD010000107.1 GCA_016763335.1 Emcibacteraceae bacterium
GACCGGCAGGTTCGGCCCCTATATTCAGCTCGGCGAACCTGTAGAAAAAGAAAAACCAAAACGCGCATCCATTCCTAAAGGTATGACCCCTGACAGCATTGATTTCGAACGGGCACTTAAACTTCTCGCCCTTCCTCGCGATGTTGGTATTCATCCGGAAGACGGCAAAATCATTAAAGCCGCCATTGGCCGTTACGGACCATATGTGTCTCATAGCGGTTCATTCGCCAGCCTTAAGGACCCGGAAGATGTGTTTACCATTGGCATCAATCATGCTGTAACACTTATTGCAGAAGCACTCGCAAAACGCGGTAAAGCCGCTGAGCCCATAAAAGATTTAGGTGAACATCCTGACGGTGAAGGCAATATTCTCGTAATGGACGGCCGCTACGGCCCCTATGTTAAATATAAACGAATTAATGCGACGATACCGAAAGATAAAGATCCTAAGGATATTACGGTTGAAGAAGCAATAGAACTCATAAAAGCTCGCGCATCGAAGGGCAAAAAACCCCGCGCCAAGCCAAAAAAGAAAGTAAAAGCAAAAGCCAAACCTAAGGCAAAGCCCAAGGCTAAGGCCAAAGCTAAATAAGAGAAAAAATGACAAAACAAAAAGCCCCTTTTCCCGGTGAGAGTGAAATACTCGACTTCATTCGGGAAAACCCTGGCCGCGCTTCAAAGCGCGAGATAACACGCGCCTTTCAGATTAAAGGCGAAGAAAAAATAAAACTCAAGAAACTGCTGCGCAAAATGACTTTGGATGGCAAACTTGAAAACCCCCATAAAACAAGATTACATATTTCAGGTGATTTACCACCGGTCTTGGTTATTGAAATAAGTGGCGTTGACAGCTACGGTGACCTAACGGCCCGGCCCGTTGATTGGGATAGCAAAACAGAGCCACCAAAAATATTGATGTTTGCTCATGATCGGCGAAATAAACTTGGCATTGGTGAACAGGCGCTTGTACGCTTATCACCGAATAAAGATAAAGGTGAAATTGGCTATGTCGCCAAGATCATCCGAAAGTTAGAACAAAAATCATCACAGGTTATGGGCGTTTTTCATTCGGACGACGAACATATCGCCTTTGTCAATCCAACCGATAAAAAAGTCCGTAATAAATATCTTATTGCCAAAAATGACTGGAACGGTGCAACGGACGGTACGCTTGTCCTGATCCATTTAAAACCGGCGCAACAAAGATCACGCCATACTAAAGCAAAACCAGCTAGAGTGATAAAATGCTTCGGCGCCATCAATGATCCAAAATCCATTAGCTTGATCGCCATTATATCTCAAGGTATCGCTACTGAATTTCCTGAGGACGCATTAAATGATGCCAAAAAAGCTGAAAAACCCACACTCAAGGACCGCACAGACCTGCGGGCACTTCCGTTAATCACGGTTGACCCATCGGATGCTAGAGATCACGACGATGCCATCTGGGCAGAAATGGACCCGGACGATAAAAATGCAGGTGGTTGTCACATTATTGTCGCCATCGCCGATGTCGCCCATTATGTAAAGCCCGGATCACCCCTTGATATTGAAGCAAGAAAACGTGGAAATTCAACTTATTTCCCCGACCGTGTCGTTCCGATGTTGCCGGAAGCTCTTTCAAACGGGTTATGTTCACTACATGAAGGTGAAGACCGCTATACTATGGCCGTGCATATCTGGTTTGATAAACGGGGCAAAAAAATCCGTCATAAATATATTCGCGGATTGATGAATAGCCATGCCAGCCTTTCTTACGAAGAGTTTCAAAATGCCCGTAACGGCAAGCCGTCCAAACGGGCTGCGCCACTTATGGACAGCGTGATAAACCCGCTTTATCACGCTTATGCCATATTACAAAAAGGCCGCGCCCACCGCGAACCACTCGAACTTAATGTTCCTGAAAAGAAAATCATCCTGAGTGAAAAAGGCGAGATAACCTCAATTGAAAACCGCGTAAGCCTAGATGCCCATAAACTTGTAGAAGAATTTATGATACAGGCCAATGTCGCTGCCGCCGAGGAGCTTGAACGCAACAGCACACCCTGCATATACCGCATACACGAGCAACCCAGCCTGGATAAGCTTGAAACACTGCGCCAGTTTATGCAGAGCCTTGATTATAAATTCGCAAAAGGTCAGGTTATAAAACCAAAAGTTTTTAATAACTTAATCAATAATGCCATTGGTACACCGCAAGAAACAGTTATCAGCACCATCGTATTACGCACCCAGATGCAGGCAAAATACAGTCCTGATAATCACGGGCATTTCGGGTTGTCGTTAACAAAATATGCTCATTTCACATCGCCGATTCGCCGTTATGCCGATGTGTTGATCCACAGGGCATTGATTAAAGCGGTTAAGCTCGGCAATGACGGCCTTAGCGAGTTTGACGCTGATAATTTATTTGAAACGGCAGAACATATCAGCACCACCGAACGTAACTCCATGATCGCCGAGCGTAATTCCACGGAACGATATATCGCCCATTATATGAGCACGAAAATCGATGACGAGTTTGAAGGCAGGATTAATGGAGTTATTAGGGTCGGATTATTTATAACGCTAACCCAAACCGGCGGTGAAGGTTTTATTCCTATCTCATCCTTAATCGGTGATTATTTTAATCATGATAAAGATCATCAACTGATTAAAGGTGAACATAGCGGGATAATATACCAATTGGGCGATTCTGTTACTGTGCGGCTCCGTGAAGCGAATCCTATCTCAGGCGGGTTAATATTTGAGCTTATTGACGAGAGGCTTTTAAAGCTAAAGGGCCGCAAATCAACAAGAAAAATAAGCAGAAGACCGCGAAAACGTAAAAGAAAATAAATTATATAAAAATCGCGGACTTTTACTTGACTTCACCCATAATCCCTGTATTTTCCGCTCACGCAATTTATCAAATATTAAAAACGGAAGCTAGCAATGGCCAAACCTTCAAGTGTAAAAATTAAACTCGTTAGTACAGCTGACACAGGTTTTTATTATGTAACTAAGAAAAACCCACGCAACATTACCGAAAAAATGGTAATGCGTAAGTATGATCCTGTTGTACGTAAACATGTTGATTTCAAAGAAGCTAAAATTAAATAATAGCTTATATCAAATATTTGATTTTAATGAAGAATGGCTGCTTTTAAAAGCGGCCTTTTTTATTGGTTTTATTCGTTAAAGCACGAAATACCGCAAACCCTATTGCGACCAGAATCCTTGGCTTTATAAAGACCTTTATCAGCCTCTGAAAATAATTTTTCTTTGGTATCACAGTTTTCGCTAACAATTGCCACACCAATACTTACCTCAACCTTGATAGGTTCCTCAGAGCCTGAAACCTCAAACGGTTCATCACAGATTACTCGGCGCAGACGTTCCGCAATAAAAAGTGCAAAACTTGCATCGGTTTCTGGCATTACAACAACGAATTCCTCGCCGCCATAACGCGCGGCAAGGTCGATACTACGGATATTACTGGATATCCTCTTTGAAAATTCTTCAAGCACCTCATCACCAGAAGCATGGCCATATGTATCATTAATACGTTTAAAATGATCAATATCTAGCATTAACAACGAAACATTGGCTTGTTTGTCATTCTCTGGTGAAAACACATTTTCCAAATGAATATCAAGAAAATGACGATTGTAAAGATTGGTCACGGCATCAGTAACTGCCATTTCCATATTCTTTTTCATTTTTCCGCGTAGATAATCGGCAAATCTTTTGTGGCGAATTTGCGATTTTACACGTGCTAATAACTCATTGCCGTCAATGGGTCTTGTCACATAATCCGTCACCCCAAGTTCCATTGCCTGTATCAAAGTATCGTTATCACCTTCATCAATGAGTATCAGAACGGGTGTATGTCTCGTAATTTCTGTCGACCTGATGGACGAACATAATCTAAGTCCATCTGCTTCTCTTAAGCTAAGACTGATAATAAAAAGGTCATATTGCCCAAGATCTTCAGTGGATATACTACCATTGCTGACATTATCATGATCAATGGTATCAACCGTATTTTCCAAATAACCGACAATTCGGCTGGCAACTCTTTCATAATCTTCAATGAGCAAAACTTTTGCATCTTCAAATTTGATGGTCGTACTGTTTTCCTCATTATCATTGCCGCTAAAGGCTTTTCCCGTTGAATTACGAATTCGCAGTTCATCCATTAAGACCTTAAGCCGCACTAGAGAGCGCACACGGGCGAATAATGGTAAATCCTGTATAGGTTTGGTTAAAAAGTCATCAGCACCCGCCTCAAGGCCCGTCACACGGTCTTTAGGTTGATCTAGGGCAGTTACCATAATAATGGGGATATGGGCAATGGCGGGATTCGCTTTAACACGGCGGCATACTTCAAACCCGTCCATACCGGGCATCATTACATCAAGTAAAATAATATCCGGCAGTTCTTTTTCAATAATTTCCAGAGCATCAATGCCATTCATTGCCGTAAGAACATCGAAATATTCACTACGAAGCTTTGCTTCGAGCAGCTTCACATTGTGAAGCACATCATCGACTACTAAAACTCTGGCTGTCATGTTGAAAAATTACCCTACGAACTTTCTAACGGTTTCGATAAAATGACTAACCGAAATCGGCTTGGCGATATAAGCTTCACATCCGCCTTCTCTAATTTTTTCTTCATCACCCTTCATAGCAAAGGCCGTAACCGCGATTACAGGGATAGATTTTAATTCATCATCCTCTTTAATCCACTTGGTCACTTCTAATCCGGAAACTTCAGGAAGCTGAATATCCATCAAAATTAAGTCAGGCTTTTCATTCCTCGCTAGTTCCAAAGCCTTCATTCCTTCTTGCGTCTGGACAGTTTCGTACCCGTGAGCGTCCAATAGGTCGCAAAAAAGTTTCATATTTAGGTCATTATCTTCAACAACAAGTATTTTTTTACGCATAAAAGATCTCTTATATTGTTATGGGTTTAGAAAATGTTTTTCTATAATTGTAAACTTATGAATACTATTAGCCGAAGGTTATGAAAAAGCAGTTAATTTTTTTATATATCTAATAATATCTTTCATTTACATGCAATGGTATATTAAAGCTCCCATTCCATATAATAAAGAAGAAACAGACATGGATCATGATAGAGCCGAAATTATCGCTATAAACTGCCTTTCATTCATCGCTGGCAATGAAAAATACCTTAGTGGATACCTTAATTTGAGCGGCACTGACCTTAATCAACTTAAAGAAAATATCGCGAATCCAGAAACAATGGCGGGAATTCTCGCCAGTCTTCTTGATTATTTACTGCAAAATGAGAAATACTTGATCGAATATGCCGAAGAATATAACCTTAATCCTATGGATATTCAAAAAGCGCGACATGTTTTTCCCGGTTCTACACCCTGTTAAAAATGGTGAAAGCAACATCTCCTATAATAAATACTTTTTGTCGAGACTGCCTATTCGATCTCACTAATAACCAGCATGTAAAATGCCCTAATTGTTCAAGTCCACGAATAATCACCCATCCGGAAATGCATGACTTAACCATAGCCCATATTGACTGTGATGCCTTTTATGCCAGTGTCGAAAAAAGGGATAATCCAGCCTTTAATTCGGTACCGTTGATTATCGGCGGCGGAAAACGCGGGGTGGTTTCAACATGTTGTTACATCGCCCGCACATATGGTGTCAAATCGGCAATGCCAATGTTTAAAGCCAATAAACTTTGCCCGAATGCCACCGTAATTCCGCCAAACATGGATAAATACTCTGCCGTTAGCAAGGAAATCAGAAAAATATTTAATAGCCTTACCCCCGTTGTTGAACCAATTTCCATTGATGAAGCCTTTCTTGACCTTTCAGGCACTGAAAAATTACACGGCATGTCGCCTGCAAAAATTCTTTGCAAAACTGCCGCTAAAATATCAGACGAGATCGGAATTACTGTATCCATAGGGCTGAGTTATAATAAGTTCCTCGCTAAAATCGCCTCTGATTTAAACAAACCAAATGGGTTTTCCATCATTGGCGAGAACGAAGCAAAATCATTTTTGGCCAAGCTACCGATTAGTAAAATTTGGGGCGTAGGAAAAGTATTAAATAATAAAATGAACCGCGCCGGCATAACTCAAATTGGTCAATTACAAAGAATGGAACTCAGAACACTGGTTAAGGATTACGGTGTTATCGGAGAACGGCTTTATTATTTTTCCCGTGGGGATGACAGCCGAACCGTAAAAAGCCATAGCAAAGCCAAAAGTATTTCAAGTGAAACCACGCTGGAACAAGATATAAGTGATTATAACAAACTGAAAATACTGCTCTGGTCCCTGTGCGAAAAACTTTCCGCAAGGTTAAAAAAACAGCATTTATCTGCTAAAACCATCAACCTGAAACTCAAAACATCAAATTTCAGGATTATCAGTCGTTCTGTCACCCTTGGTGGTTATACGCAAATGGCCGAAATATTATATAACAATGGAAAATTCTTGTTAAAACCCGAATGTAACGGACTTGAATACCGATTAATCGGTATTGGTGTTTCAA
>JAESUD010000108.1 GCA_016763335.1 Emcibacteraceae bacterium
ATTGAAATTCTGAGCGAAGATGCCTGGCTCGAACTAATATAGCCATGCAATAAACGCATGGCTGGTTAGCAAAAATACCCTCTACTCATGTTTGTCACGGATGGATATATTGTTTTTCAGAAGATGATAACGTCTTCAATGAATTTAATTCAGCAGATTTTAAGGATAGATCAATGACAAACGTATTAAGCACATACAGCTTCATGGACCTGTTGAAGGATTACAATTATGTACCTGAAGCAGAGAAAAGCGCAATCGAATTTCCAGAAAATATTTCAGCATTGGTTGAATATTTTACTGATTTAATTAAAAGCAGAACAGAAGATTATGACTTTATGGATCTTCTTAGTGATAATGGATATGTGCCAGTAAATGATAACTGGACAAAACCTTACACTAATGACAACAATAAAGACGTACAACTTGCTTCTTAAGAATATCTGATTGTGACAGCATATATATGCTGTCACAATTTCTATTTACTTCTTCCTCAGAACCAGTGTTTGCCATTCATTTATCGGAAAGCAATCGACCAGTTCCATATTTTCTTTTTCATATACTTCAAGAACTGAATTTTCCTGTTCCTTTAACAGGCCGGAAAGGATAATTATGCCCTTTTCTTTTAGATTGCTGATAATGTCATGCGCCAGCATTCTTAATGGTTCAGCCAATATATTTGCGACAATCATATCATAAGGGGCGCTTTCGGTTAGCGCCGAATTTTCAAATCCATCACATGTTATTGCCTGAATACCGGTAACGTTATTGAGTGCAATATTTTCAGATGCTGTCTCGGTGGCAATCGGGTCAATATCGCTGGCAATTATATTGCTGTCCCACTGTTTGGCCATGGCTATGGCCAGAACACCGCTACCACACCCTAAGTCGAGGATATTAACCGGATTGATTTTTTCATATAAGTCACTGATTGCAAGCAGGCAACCATTGGTGGTTTCGTGACTGCCGGTACCAAATGCCTGCCCAGCTTCCATAAGAATGGATATTTTGTGATCTGGTACACTTTCAATATCATGATTGCCGTAGAGATAAAACCGTCCGGCATCAATCGGTTTTAAAATTTTCTGAGATTCTGCAACCCAGTCGGTATTTTCAAGGCGTTCCAATTTTATTTCCGGTGGTGCAGTGTTTAAAATGCTGGCCATTTCTTTTACGGCATTTTTTAATGCTTGAATGTCCGGTTCATGGTCATAATAAATTTCCATAAGCCGGTTTTCTTTATCGTCCTTAATTTCAAATTCTGTAATTGACGGGTAAATGTCGCCGCTGACGGCATAAACCGTTTCTTCAAGTGACGGTAAAAAATGAACTGGTGAAATGATGCTTGTTTTCCATATTGTTTCATCTATTTCATTACGTCTTTTACTCATTATTATATCCTGTTTTAAAACCGTTATATTACGGTGAAGTCTATGTTTTCTTGCGGTTTGCCGTATGAATTGCGACGAACAGTATGTATTTTGCGATGAATGATCAAAAGTGGCATTGTGCGCTGCAATTATTTCAAATAAAATTCTAACTTATAGGAGATCTACAATATGACAAATATTATTTCAAGATTATCAGTTTTTTCAGCAGGTCTGGCATTTGGTTTATTTGCCGTGACACAAGTGGCATTTGCAGATGACATCAGCATATCTCATGATCTTGAAGGTTTTGATCATATTAGACTTGATAACATCGGTATTCAACTAAATGTAACTGTTGGTGAAGATTTTAAAATCAGCGTGGAAGGTGATGAAGAACTGGTAAGCACACTTCTTATGAAAGTCAGGGGTGATAAACTGGTGATTTACCGTGATGACGATAAAAGTTTTTGGGATGGTCGCGGTGGCGATGGAGCAAAAGTGATCATCAGTATGCCTGAATTTACCGGTTTTGACCTTCGCGGGGCTGTAGACGCTCATATTGTTGGTGTTGATAGTGACGAGGTGAAGTTTGATCTCAAGGGTGCTGGCAATATTGAAGTTGAAGGCCGGTGTAACTGGCTGATCATTGATTTGAAAGGCGCCGGAAATGTTGAGGCGCGGAATTTGAAATGTGAAGAAGTTGACGTGGATTTAAAAGGCGCTGGCAATATTGAAGTCTATGCCAGTGAAAAAGTAAATGCCGATATTAAAGGCATGGGTAACATTGATGTTTATGGGGACCCGGATGAGGTTACTAAAAGCGACGGATGGTTAAGTAATATTTCCATTCATTAATACGGGAAGAAACGTAATAACTAAAACGAGGAAGATATTATGAATAAATTATTTAAAATAGCAGGCGTATCAGTCGCCGCATTAACGGCTGCAATATATGCATCGTCAGTCACTAAAACCTTGGCTGCGGATATAACAAAATCATCTGATCTAAACGGTTTTTCAAAAGTTCAACTTAATTCATCCACTGATGTAAAAATCACTATGGGAAATGACTTTTTGATCGAAATGGTTGGTGATGAGGAACGTATCTCTAATACTATTTTGGAAGTAAAAGGCAGTACTTTGAAAATAAAACATAAAAGAGGTCATTTTAATTATGGTAGAAATCAGGATATGGTCATTAATATTGTAATGCCAGATATCGAAGCTATGCATATAAACGGTTCCGGAGATGTTGAAATTACGGGTGTTGATAATGATGAATTGGATTTGAGTATTAATGGTTCTGGCGATTTGACGGTATCCGGTAAAACAAACACTCTTGATATTAATATCAATGGTTCTGGTGATATCATCATGGATGAAGTTACAGGAAGTTCAGTTGAAATATCCATTAATGGTTCAGGCGATGTGGAATTTTCCGGTGGCAGCTGTACTTCAATGGAAATTGATATTCGTGGTTCCGGTGATGTGGATGCAAAAGATCTTAAATGCCAAGATGTTGATGTTAATATATCGGGTTCTGGTGATAGTACCGTTTTTGCCAGCAACTCAATTACTTTTGACAGCCATGGTTCCGGTGAGGTAGATGTGTATGGTAAACCAAAAACAGTAATCGACAAAGAAGCAAAACGTAGAAGTAATATTACCATTCGTTAATCGGGTAAAAGTAAGAAAATAACCATTATGAAAAATTTAGCTAGATTAAGTATTATGTCCGTTTTGGCGTTATCGGTGGCATTTTTGTCAAATGGTTATGCTCAGGAAACCACGGTAACGTCGGATATTTCCGGGTTTAACAGAATTGATCTAAGTACTTCAGCTGATTTAAAAGTCACCATTGGTCATGGTTATTCCATTACCATGACCGGTGATAGAAAACGGATTGAGAAATTAAAACTTGATCTTTCTGGTGATGAGCTTGAAATAACCAGTAAATCGAGATTTGGTGGTTTTTGGGGTCGGAATAATGATGGTTATGTCAATATAGCCATCACCATGCCTGACATTGAAAAAATGGAAATTAACGGCTCGGGTGATGCGGAAATCATTGGCATTGATAATGAAGAAATATCGCTCAACATCAATGGTTCCGGCGATCTCTATGTTACCGGTATAAGTGAAAGTGTTGAAATTGAGATTAATGGCTCCGGTGATGTTGAAATGTATCAAGTCAGTGCAAAAGAAATTATTGTGGAAATTAACGGCTCCGGCAATGTAGAATTTAATGATGGTACCTGTGACCGTATGGAAATTGAAATTGAAGGTTCTGGTGATATTGATGCAAAAGATTTAATTTGCAAAGAAGTGTCCATTGAAATTTCTGGTTCCGGCAATAGCCGTGTTCATGC
>JAESUD010000109.1 GCA_016763335.1 Emcibacteraceae bacterium
GCACTCGCCCGTTCAACACGCATGAGAGTGAATTTGGATAATACGACAATAAAAGCACCTTTTGACGGTGTTATTAATGACAGGTTGGTTGAGGTGGGTGATTATATGAAAGAAGCAGAAGTATGTGCCTTAATCATGGAAGAAAACCCGTTCCTTGTAGTTGCTGATATTTCTGAAAATTACGTATCTCAAGTGAATGTTGGTGATGAGGCACATGCCGTATTGCAAAATGGCCGCGAGCTAAACGGCGAAATCAGATATATTTCCTCTATTGCTAATAGCAGCACCCGCACATTTAGAATTGAGCTGGAAATTGAAAACCCGGATCATGATATTCTCGATGGTGTAACGGCAGAATTATTTATCAAAGCAGAACAGGTTATGGCCCATAAAATGTCTTCTGCGATGCTGGTGTTAAACGATAAGGGTATCATTGGCGTGCGTACGGTTGGCGATGATAACAAGGTACAGTTTCAGGAAATTGAAATACTTGGTAATAATGAAGACGGTATATGGGTTTCTGGTATTAGGAGTAATTCAAAATTAATCACAGAAGGCCATGAGTTTGTTAAAGCAGGTGAAAAAGTAAGACCTGTATCGTAACCAAATACCTGAAAAAAAATAAAATATATCGGATAATAAAATGAACACTATAATTAATGCTGCTATAGAACATTACCGCGTGGTATTATTGTTTCTGGTGCTTATTTTTGGTGGTGGCTCTGTGGCGTATATCACAACCCCGAAAGAAGCCCAGCCGGACATTACAATCCCAACACTTTATGTTAGTCTTTCGCATGATGGTATCTCCCCAGAAGATGCCGCGCGGCTTTTGGTTAAACCACTTGAAACCACTATTCGCACAATCGAAGGCATTAAAACCCTGCGCGGAATTGGCCGAGAGGGCGGAGCCAGTGTAATTATCGAATTTAATGCAGGAATTGACCCCGACCTTGCGCTACTTGATGTACGCGAACAGGTTGCCAAGGCAAGGTCTGAATTACCAACGGACACTAAAGAACCAACAATTACAGAAGTAAATTTAAGTGAGTTTCCGATATTAAATGTTGTTCTTTACGGAACAGCACCAGACCGGGTTATATATAAGATTGCCCGTAAATTACGTGATGACCTAGAATCCGTTCCGAGCATCCTCAAAGCCGAAGTTTCCGGTGACCGAGAGGACCTGCTTGAGATTATTATCGATCCGCTCAAGCTTGAAAGCTACAATTTGTCTTATGCTGAATTAGCAGCGGTTGTTGCCAATAATAACCGTTTAATTGCCGCGGGATCCATTGACAATGGAAAAGGCCGATTCTCGGTTAAAATTCCTGGTATATTTGAATCCGCCCAAGACGTTTATGATCTTCCAGTTAAAGTATCCGGCAATAGCATTGTCACCTTGTCCGATGTTGCAACGATCCGTCAATCATTTAAAGACCCAACAAGTTACGCACGTTTCAATGGTAAGCCAGCCGTCACGCTAGGCGTTAGTAAACGCACCGGCGAAAATGTTTTGCTCACGGATGCAATCATAAAAGGGATCGTCAAACAATCCTCTGAATTTTGGCCGGAAGGCGTTCAATATGAATTTGTCGGCGAAACAGCAAAAGAAGTAAATACATCCGTTTCAAGTCTACAGAACAGTATTATTTCCGCTATTATTCTGGTTTCTATTGTTATGATTGTTGCCCTAGGGGAACGTACTGCCTTACTCGTGGCGATATCAATACCAGGTTCATTTTTACTCGCTATATTCCTAATGAATATGATCGGTATGAGCATTAACATGGTTGTTATGTTCGGCCTTATTCTTTCTGTAGGGTTGTTGGTAGACGGCGCAATTGTTGTCACCGAATATGCGGACCGAAAAATGCAAGAAGGTCTTGATAGAAAAGTTGCTTACCGTATGGCAGCGCAACGTATGGCTTGGCCTATTCTCGCGTCAACGGCAACAACGCTTGCGGCATTTTTACCGTTGTTATTCTGGCCGGGCATACCGGGTGAATTTATGCGCTATCTGCCGCTCACCTTGATTTTTACTTTAACAGCTTCTTTTTTAATGGCTTTGATTTTTATGCCAACCCTCGGTAGTTTAATTGGTAAAAAGGCTGATGACGCAGGAGATAACGTATCTCATATGGCCGTTGGCGGTGACTTTGACCCTAAAGACTTAAAAGGCATGACCGGCAGTTATGTACGCTTGGTTGCCCGTCTGATTCGTCACCCTGTAAGGTTTACAGGCTGTATTATTGGTGGTGTATTTGCAATCTTCATTGCTTATGGCATGTCCGGAACGCCTATTGAATTTTTCCCGTCCGGTGATCCAGACAATATTCAAATCCATGTGCATGCTCGTGGCAGTTTGTCACTTGACGAGAGAGATTTTCTTGTTCAAAAAGTAGCTAATGTCATTAAAGACAATGAATATATTGAAAACTTCCAATCCACGACCACAGCATTGGTTGATAGTGGGAATGGCAAAACAGAAGATGTTGTCGGTACGCTTTATATCAATTTTGTTGATTGGCAGATGCGCCCTAAAGTAGATGACATCATTCAAGAGATTCGTACCCTTACTGATCAAATACCTGGTATTATCATTGAAGTTGCCCTTCCCGCACAGGGCCCTGTATCCGGTAAGGATATACAGCTTGAAATTAAAGGCGAGAGCCGCGAACTTTTACTTCCTGTTGTGGCCG
Organism: Emcibacteraceae bacterium; assembly: GCA_016763335.1. GTDB lineage: Bacteria > Pseudomonadota > Alphaproteobacteria > Sphingomonadales > Emcibacteraceae > Pseudemcibacter. The sequence goes on from JAESUD010000109.1 coordinate 2,703, forward strand.
CTATTTATGATCATTTAGAAAATGATGTTGAGGGACTTACCGATTTGGATAACTCGCTTCCAATGCCTGGCATTCAATGGGAACTAGAAGTTGACCGGGCACTTGCAGGGTTTTACGGCACTGATATTTCTAATGTTGGCAATGTAGTTCAACTGGTAACCAATGGTATTAAAGTTGGCGAATATCGCCCGGATGATGCCGATGATGAAGTTGATATCCGAATTCGCCTCCCTGAAGAATACCGTAATATTAGCCAGCTTGATGAAGTCCGTATTCAAACACCAAATGGCTTGGTTCCCATTGGCAACTTCGTAAAAAGAGTTGCTAAACAAAAAATAAGCACCATTGAGCGGGTTGATACAAAACCAACTTATAAAATCAGAGCAAATGTGATTGACGCGACGCAACGTAATAATATCTCGGTCGCTTTAAATGAATGGGTTGCTCAACAAAACTTCAATCCACTTGTTCAGGTAAAGTTTGCAGGAACCGATGAAGAGCAAGAAAAATCAATGGCATTTCTGCAAAAAGCATTTGCCATTGCCCTTTTCATAATGGCGTTAATCCTCGTGACACAGTTTAATAGCTTTTATCATGCTGGACTTATCCTACTGGCTGTTCTGCTTTCAACGGCCGGGGTTTTGATGGGAATTATGGTTTCCGGACGGAGCTTCCAGATTATTATGACGGGAGTTGGGGTTATTTCGCTTGCCGGAATTGTTGTTAATAACAATATCGTATTAATCGATACATACGCGCGTCTTAAACAGTCTGGTATGGAGCCTTATACGGCCATTGTTCAAACGGTTGCCCAACGCCTTCGCCCTGTGATGCTCACGACCCTTACGACCGTTATCGGCCTTCTGCCTATGGTATTTATGGTCAACATCGATTTTGCCAATCGTAATGTAGAGATAGGCGCACCGTCAGGTAATATGTGGGTTGATCTCGCGATTGCTGTATCAGTTGGACTGATGTTTGCAACAATTCTTACCCTATTACTTACACCATGTATGCTTGCGCTAAGGGTTAAGTTTTCCAAGAAATATCGGGAATCGAATTTACGTCCGCTTTCTGGTGATCCAGAACCACATGTCGCAGAATAAAGGAATTACTCTTTATTCTTACGCATAGCAATTAATGCAATTGTCGGAATGGAAATAATATAAAGCATTCCGACAAATGACATTGTCATCCACAGATCAGTAATGATCAATGATGCAAGCACAGCAATACCCAGCAGAACAAAAATCACATGTTCCTTGTGGATTTTTAGGCTTTTAAGCGAAAATGTCGGAATGCGGCTAACGGTAAGTACGCAGATAATAGCCATATAACCAGAGCAGATTTTAGGGTCTTTTAAAAATTCGAAACCATATTCAAATGATAGGATCATTGGAAATAAAGCGAGCGCCGCTGAGGCCGGTGCAGGAATGCCCGTATAATAACCCGCCTTCACTTCGGCACCAAGGTCATCATCTTTCATTACTGTATTAAAACGCGCTAACCTAAGGGCCATACAAATAACAAATACCAATGACATAAGCCAGCCAACTCCCCGTACATCACTGAGAACCCACATATACATAATAAGGGCAGGAGCAACGCCAAAGCTAATGACATCGGAAAGGCTATCAAGTTCAGCACCAAATTTACTGGTTCCTTTTAAAAGCCGCGCAACGCTACCATCTAGACCATCAAGAACGCCTGCAACCAGTATTGCCGTCACTGCCGCTTCCCAGTTTTCAAGATAAGCAAAACGAACCCCAAACATGCCAGCACATAGCGCAAGAACCGTGATGGCATTAGGTGCAAGACTGCGAACAGGAATATGAAATCGTACTATGTTTTTTGCCATGAATTACCTGATCTCGCCGTCGCGCTGTTTTTCACGGCCTTTTTCACTGGCAATGACCGTTTCACCAGCAAGCGCCGTCTGACCGACAGCTACAAGTGAATTTACACCCTTTGGCAAATACACATCGACACGGCTACCAAATTTTATCAATCCGAAGCGTTCGCCAGCTTTCATTTCTACGCCGTCAATGGCCCAACATTTTATCCGTCTTGCTACCAATCCAGCAATTTGCACAAAGGCAATATTATTTCCGGAGGCCGTTTCCATTAGAATGGCATGTCTCTCATTATCTTCACAGGCTTTCTCAAGAGAGGCATTTAAGTATTTTCCCGGGGTATAAGCCTGCCTGATAATTTTTCCATCAACCGGCACACGGTTCACATGAACATCAAAAACATTCATAAAAATACTAACCCGTATGCATTCATCCGACCCCATATTAAGCTCGGCCGGCGGTATTGATGTTTTCACTGACTGAACAACACCATCTGCCGGTGCAATGATCAATCCTTCTTTCTGTGGAGTGATGCGGTCAGGATCACGGAAAAAATAAACACACCAAACCGTTATAACAATTCCCAAAGTGACCATAAAATCCCACCCGGCGAAAAAGAAAAATGCTGTAATCAATGACGAGATTAAAATCGCCAAGTGCCCTTCTCTATGAATTGGAACGAAAACGGAAAGAATGGTTTCCATAGTAATATATCCTTAGTGTTTTAATAATTTGTTTCAGCCTAATCGATAAGCCTTAAGATTCTATATTGCAAGTATTCTCGTCATTTTTTTCCAGCTCATTAAGTTTTTGATGCACTTCATCAAGCTGTATTTGTTTCTGCCACATCTGGTAATATTTTCCTTCAACCTCAAGTAATGCAGTATGACTACCTCGTTCGATAATTTCCCCGTTATCTAGAACAAGAATTTCATTCACATTAACAATTGTTGAAAGTCGGTGGGCAATAACAATGGCCGTACGCTGTTCGGATATTTTTTCCAACGATTGCTGAATATCTCTTTCCGTGTGACTATCAAGCGCTGATGTCGCTTCATCTAATAACAAAATTGATGGATTTTTGAGTATAGTACGGGCAATTGCCACGCGCTGTTTTTCACCACCCGATAATTTAAGCCCGCGTTCGCCGACCTCTGTCTCATAACCATCCGGCAATGTTATAATAAAGTCATGGATTTTTGCAAGTTTGGCAGCCTCATAAATATCATCATCAGATGCTTCATGGTTACCATATGAAATATTATATTTAATGCTGTCATTAAAAAGCACTGTATCTTGCGGCACGACGCCAATTTCTTTTCTTAAGCTGATTTGTTGAACATCACGGATATCTTGTCCGTCAATTGTTACAGACCCCGATGCAATATCATAAAAACGAAATAATATTCTGGAAACTGTAGATTTTCCTGCACCACTTGACCCAACGATCGCCGTTGTGGTGCCGCCTTTAACTTTAAAAGATATATTTTTTAATATGGGACGATCTTCTGAATAATGGAAGTACACATCTTTAAACTCAATTGTACCTTTGCTCACCTTTAATTTTTTTGCGTCATTCTTATCTTCAATCTCGGGGTTTTTAGCAATAAGCATGAACATTTTCTCCATATCCACCAGTGCTTGCTTAATTTCTCTATAGACAAATCCCAAAAAATTAAGAGGCATATAAATCTGGATAAGCAGCGCGTTAATCCATACAAAATCACTTATAGGAAAGCGACCTTCATATACGCCATATGCACCCATGAGAAGTACACCAACCAACCCACTGGAAATAATCACCGCTTGCACGATGTTAAGAAGAGTTAATGATAGCTGGCTTCGGATTGAGGCCTGCTCATAAAGTTTAAGTGATTTATCATATCTAATGGCTTCATGGTCTTCACTTGTGAAATATTTTACCGTTTCAAAATTAATCAAACTGTCAATGGCGCGGCCATTGGCCGTGGTATCCTGTTTATTCATTTCACGGCGATATTTTAGTCGCCATTCGGTGATGATAATAGTGAAATATATATAACTGCTTAAACATGCAAATGTAATTAACGCATATAAAAAACCAAAATTATACCAAAATATTCCCGAAATCATTACAATTTCAAGAATAGTTGGAATTATATTAAACAGCATAAACCGTAGAAGAAAATCAATACCGCGCGTGGCCCTTTCAATGACGCGACTTAGGCCACCTGTACGCCTTTCAAGATGAAACCTTAAAGAAAGGCGATGAAGGTGGCGAAAGGTATTCAGAGCGATATTGCGTAACGCATGCTGGCCTACCTTTACAAAAATTGCGTCTCTAATTTCTCCGAATGCTAGCGCTAATACCCGGGCTGTTCCGTATCCTATGATTAAACCTACCGGCACCGCAGCGGCAATCATGGTCAAGTTCTTTTCTGCATCACCATTTAAAATATCGATAGCAAGTTTAAAGAAATATGGAACATAAACCCCGATAATTTTTGCCAATATGAGAAAAAACATGGCAAAAATCACTCTAATTTTAAGATCATTCCGCCCCTCAGGCCAAAGATAACGCCATAGTTCCCTTATTGTAGCAATATGGTTTTGCGCACTTTCATCATTTTCCAAAATGTCCTGATCATTACTCGCCATTTACGGTACCTTTTAAATTCATAAATAAATCATTATTAAAAATTGACCTTAAAAGACGTCAGCAGCCCAATAATTCACACAATGTTAATAACAATTACATATTATCAGGTTTCAGGAAAACAAGGGATTAATTTTAATTTAAAATGAGCGGTTTGGCACAATATAAAGATCTTATTGAGGATCAGCAGCATGATTTTGATTCTTTGTTACCGCTCTGTCATAAATTTAAATATGATGGTCTTACCTTTGAATGCCAACTATTACACAATCATGAAAATGATGGATATATTATCAACTTAGTGGCGCTTCTTGGCCATCTTCCTTATAGCGCTGAAAATAATGAAAAACGTAGATTTATATTACAAAATCTCGGTTCATTGATGGCTCAAGGAATAGTTGTGATTGATCGCCATTGTAAACTTACATTACCATTAAAAACATTATTTAAGGGTAAGTTAAGTACAAAAATTCTTATGGAAAATATTGTTTACACATTGTTAGATACACAAGACACACTATGTGAAATTAGAAATACCTTATGTAATCAAAATAAAATAAAATAATTGGTTTAATTTTTATTGAAAATTTTCAAGCGGTAGACTTAATCTTTGTCCTGGATAAATTAAATTAGGGTCACCAATAATCTCCAGATTAGCACCAAAAATGACAGTATAATGATACCCTGCCCCATATAACTTTCTAGCAATATGCCATAAACTATTACCCGGATTAACAACAACATCACCAGTGGCACGTTTTTTATCAATTGCAATATACGGGTTAAACGGTTGGGAAATTCTTACCTCAACATTACCGTCAAGCAATAACTGATCGAGCCTGATCACATGTTCTTCTGCGCTTAACTGTTGTTCAATCTCAAACTTCCATACCCCTTGTTCACCAATTGTCACTTCACCGATAAATTCATTATCAAGGTAAATTCTGATATTGGCATCTGGTGCGGCGCTACCATTTATAATGGTCTTTCCATTATCGGTATAATCAAGGGCATCAAACGAGAGACCTTTGGTTGCCGCAACCATATTAACATTTTTTGGTTTTTGCAAAACACGGCTCGGTCCGTTTCCGCTACGTGGTGTAAGGATCGCAACAACACCGTCCATATCATCATTATTAAAATCGACATTATTTCTATCAGGAACTGCGACAATAACAATATCACTGGATGCAATTTCAAAATCACTGGCTGTTTTTGAAACGATGCTAAGCTCCGTAGGACCTACGGGTAGTGGTTCATCAAATAACAAAACCCATTCACCGTTTCTGTCCGCAATTGCAGAGCCAATAGGTTCATCTTTGGCATAAATAACAACATCACTATTCGGTTCAGCACGTCCCGCAATAACGCCTGTGCCATTTCGACTGATCCTGACAACATCAAAACTAGGCACTACAATCGGCGCAACAGCCGGCAATGTTCCACCAGATGATGGAGTATCAACTGGTAAGCCCGCACCTTCCAATGCATCAAAATCAGTATCGGAACCATCATCCGCTAGAAAAACAACCCAAATAACCGCACAGACGGCAGCTATGGCCAAAAGAGAAAGACTAAATTTAAGTCCTGAACCCTGCTTATTGTTTTGTTGATTTAAATAGTCACTCAATTTTTTTCAATCCAACTTCATAAAAATGAAGCATTACAACATTATTGATAACACTTATATAGTCGTTGACTATATAAATACTAGTGTGTTTTTTGCCAAACATTGTATTCTGCTAATAAATAACCCTCACATATTTCTTTTAAAAATAAAATTTGTCAAATATGTGGCTAAATAATAAGATTATCAAATGACAAAAATAAACTCTCTATGCATTTATTGTGGATCACGGTCCAGCAATAATAAAAATTTCCAAATTCTGGCCAAAAGAATGGGTGAAATTCTCGCTAAAAATAATATTAAACTCATTTATGGTGGTGGCAATGTAGGCCTTATGGGCATCATCGCCACAAGCACATTGAAAAATGGTGGTGAAGTTCACGGTATTATTCCGTCCCACCTCCACGAAACAGAGGTAGCCCATGAACATTTAACCAAACTTACAATCGTTGATAATATGCATCAACGAAAGCGAATGATGTTTGATCAATCAGATGCCTTTATTGTCTTACCTGGTAGCATCGGAACATTAGATGAAACCATTGAAGCCATTACTTGGAAACAGCTTAAATTACACGACAAGCCAATTATATTGTTAAATTCTGAAAACTATTGGGAACCATTCATTGACCTATTAAAAAACATCATAAGTTATGACTTTATGACTGATGACACATTAAAACTGTTTAATGTCGTTAATAGTGCAGAAGAAGTACTGCCATTACTAGAAAAACTACCAGAGCCAAAAATTGATCCAAAAAACACTTTAATTTAACGAAAAAATCTATTCTTCCCTTTAAAGTTCACGGCACAAATGTTACGTTGCGCCAAAGAGTTTACAATTCATAAACAGCTATTGCCAACCCACGGCATATAACAAAAAACTAAAAGGACTAACATGGCTAAGATTAAAGTAGACAATCC
>JAESUD010000110.1 GCA_016763335.1 Emcibacteraceae bacterium
ACTACGGCCGTAATGCCACATACCAGTCAGAAAGCGCGCTTTTACAAATGGTTTTGGAATTTCAAGTAACTCATCCCACCGACCAAAGCGAACCATGACGTATATTGGTTGTGAGCGAAAATATTCATTTCCTGAACCCCATGACGTTTTGCGCACACCGCGCTCAAGATATTTTTTTACCTTCATAGCCGCATCAATGGAATCTTGACTTCGTCCTGTGAACATAGAAGACCACGACAAGAAATGAATGATATGAGGATAATATAATAGCGGATAAACACTTTGACGCTGCGTTTGTTCAATATAATCTTCATCGACCTTTACGGCATTTATATTAATATCATATGCATCCTGATAGCGGCCTACACGGATGTATATATGGGACAGCATATGCACAATGTGTCCCGCACCCGGCATCGTCGCAGCCAGTTTATCGGCGCTACTTTCCGCAAGCCACGGTTTTTTAAATTCCGTTAGGTGAATATGATAATGAAGTGCCGCCGAATGATGAGGCTCACGCTCAATAACACTATCAATAACGGCAAGTACCTTTGACGTGTTACCTTTTGGTGTGCCGTCCAAATACCAGTAATCCCATGGCTGCGCGTTCATTGCCGCCTCAACATAAAGCACTGCTGCATCAAGATCATCCGGATATTTATTCATCAGCTTTTCAGTGGCAACAATATAAGCCTGATCAAGTAAATCTCTGGAAACAGAAAGATCATCATCATAACGGGCTTCCAGCGTTTCAATATAATCTCTTTCCCGTTCTGTTACCTGTCCCTTTAACGAGCTAGCCATATTAATGGCATGATTGGCCTGATCGGCAGAATTCATCATCATCGGAATATTGAGGTTGCGTCCAAGCGTTAAAGCCCAGCCCCAATAAGCCATGGCATTATTCGGATCTAACCTTACGGCCTCTTTAAATGAACGCAGTGCTTCCGAATGATTATAACCAACCACAAGGCGCATGCCCTGATCAAAGAAATATTGCGACTGTTCATTATTTGTTGTGACTTTAAAATGATAATCACCCAGACCTTCTAGCCGTGGTGACATTGGCCCCTCAGCCGTTGTCGGATCAGCGACCAAAGCCGCTGGATCATAAACCTGCGCAGATGCAACTGTTGAAAATGAAAATAGAACCCCGATTAGAATATTCTTTAACATGCCATCCCTCCATCTTTGATTTATTTGATTATTTTTTCCTACTATAACACCATATAAAACAAAATGCATCCAGTACTGAAACTGTACTGGATGCATCACTATTATTCTGCCTGCTTATACTCGACTAAGTAACAGAGCCTTGAGTTTTAAATTCCGGCTTATCCCAACTGCCTTGATCCATGATATTTTTAAGCCGATCGACCGCGTCCCAAACATTTACATATGATACATAAAGCGGGGTAAAACCAAAGCGCATGATATCCGGCGCTCTAAAATCGCCAACAACATCAGCAGCAATTAATGCCTGCATGATGGCAAAACCATTTTCACTACTGAATGACACCTGACTGCCACGGCGGTCATGTTCTTTCGGTGTGACAATGTCAAAACCGTAACCACCAAGGCGTTCTTCAATTAACTGGATAAAAAGATCGCATAATTTAAGCGATTTTTTGCGAATTTCATTCATGTCTGCCCGTAAGAATATATCAAGTCCGACTTCTGACATTGCAAGTGACACAACCGGTTCTGTTCCTGTGCTGAACTGACGAATATCTTCGCGTGGACGGTAATCTCGCTCAAACCCAAATGGCGCCGCATGGCCCCACCACCCTGTTAATGGTTGAACCGCTTTACCCTGATTACGTTTTGCGACAAACATGAAGGACTGCGAGCCAGGGCCACCATTAAGGTATTTATAAGTACACCCTACGGCAAAATCCACATTTGATCCGTTTAAGTCAACGGCCAGCGCCCCTGCACTATGACACAAGTCCCAAACCGAAAGTGCGCCAACTTCTTGGGTTTTTGCTGTAATTTTTTTCATATCATGAAGGTGCCCAGTTTTATAATGCACATGTGTAATGCAAACCACCGCAACATCATCCGTAATGGCGTCTAAAATTTCACCGTCCTCGGCAAATCTTATTTCATGACCACGACCAAGCTGCTTTATCAGGCCCTGAACCATATAATTATCGGTGGGAAAATTGCTTCCTTCCATGACAATTACTTTTCGTTCCGGGCGTATTTCAAGCGCGGCGGCGACCAGTTTATAAACATTAAGTCCGGTGGAATCGGCGTAGATCACTTCGCCTTTATTTGCACCAATTAAAGTTGCCATTTTATCGCCAAGTTTTTCAACGAGATTAAACCAACCCGCTTTATTCCAGCTTTTAATCAGATCAGTGCCCCATTCCTGTTCGATCACTTCTTTCGCTCTCGCCATTGCCGCTTTGGGCATCATGCCAAGGCTGTTACCATCAAAATAAATCAACCCATCAGGAATATGAAATTCATCAGCAAATGGCGCCAGTACATCTTGATCATCAAGCGCAATAAAATCTTCGCGGGTCAGTGTCATATTGACAAATCCTTCTTAATTAAAAAAAAACACAATAACATTGTTCCAAGGCGCATGTCATGTAAAAATAACCTTAATCAAAACTAACTTATTAAAGAGGAGTTATCCTTGAAACCTTATGAAAATATGGATCATGAAACACTGCAAAGGGAATATAGCCCCAGCAGTTGCATTGATGACATCATGGTTTTTATTGACCAATATACTGAAAAAAGCGCGGCAGTGCGCGAAAATCTTAAAGACAATATCAGACCCAATACTAAATACGGGCCGGAACAACGCTCCCATATGGATATTTTTGTTCCAGATGGCGATGGCCCGTTTCCCGTTCATATTTTTATTCACGGTGGATACTGGCAGCAGCTTTCAAAAGAGGAGAGCAGTTTTGCGGCAGAAAACTTTATTGATCATGATATAATTTTTATAGCACTGGATTATACCCTCGCTCCCGAAGCAAACATTCATGAAATTATCGACCAGACCCGTCGCGGCATTATTTCCATCTTAAAAACCGCCCCTAAATTTAACGGTGATCCAGACAATATCACCATTTCCGGTAGTTCCGCTGGTGGCCATTTGGTCGCAGAGGTGTTGAGCACCAATTGGCAAAAATATGGATATAAAAGTTGCCCCCTTAAAGGTGCCCTGACCATGAGTGGTGTTTTTGATTTGGTGCCGCTGGTTAAAACATATGTCAATGACCCGCTTAAAATGACCATCAAAGACGCACATACCGCCAGCCCGATTAATCATGTGCCTGATAATTGCTGCCCGATTATTTTTACAGTTGGGCAGAATGAAACATCGGAATTTCACCGGCAAACTCATGAGTATAAAGAAGCCTGCAACAAAAAAGGCATCCCCACATCATATGTGGAAATGCCCATCGTCAATCACTTTGACATTGTGTTTTCTTTAGCCGAAAAAAATGGCGCACTTTTTCAAGCTGTGCTTAAACAGATAAAAGCCTAAGCCGCTGTTTTTGCTTTATTAGCAGCTTTTGCCTTGGCAAGAATTTCTTCGGCCATTTCATCGGCAACCACATTTGTCGGGCGTTCTTCTTTATCGGCACGCTCGAATATATGGATTAGGGTATTATAAATATTATCCACCTTTTTATTAACCCAACTGACATCATAATTGCCAGTTGTTTCACCGGATACATTAATAATACCGCCTGCGTTAATCACATAATCCGGGGCAAATAAAATCCCCTTATCCATCAAACGCACACCATGATAATCCTGTGCCAACTGGTTATTGGCCCCGCCGGCTATAATAGACACGTTTAAATGATCAATCGTTTCATCATTTAAGACGGCCCCTAGCGCACAAGGCGATAATACATCCGCCTTAACCGATAATATTTTATCCGTGGCCACAATAGTCGCACCATATTTTTGCACGGCAATATCCAAGTTTTCCTGAACAATATCACTCACCAACAATTTAACACCATCATTATGAAGATATTCACACAGATATTGTCCCACATGACCAACACCTTGAACGGCAATGGTTAATCCTTCAAGGCTATCTTTACCAAGCTTGTATTTAACCGCAGCCTTTATGCCGTTATAAATGCCTTTTGCCGTAAATGGTGACGGGTCGCCGCTGGCATGATCCCCTTGCGGAAGACCCGCAACAAATTTTGTTTCAGACGCAACTATCATTACGTCTTCCGTACACATACCCACATCTTCGGCAGCGATATAGCGACCTTCAAGGCTATTAATACAGCGGCCCAGTGCTTTTAAAAGTTCATCCGATTTATCGGTTTTTGAGTTTCCGATAATAACCGCTTTTCCACCACCAAGCGGAAGACCGGCCATTGCATTTTTATAGCTCATACCCCGCGACAGACGCAGCACATCATTAAGCGCGTCCATTTCACTTTCATATGGCCACACGCGACAGCCACCGGCGGCAGGGCCAAGCGATGTATCATGCACCGCGATAAATGCTTTTAATCCGCTTTCCTTATCGTGAAAATAGGCAAGTTGTTCGTGGCCGCGAAATTGATTTTTATCAATCATTTTAATACTCTTTTTATTATGATGCCTGCTTAAATTGAACGTCCTGATCAAGCTCTGACAATAGTTTTTCCAACTTAATTTTACCGTTTTTAATATTCTTTTCTTTAACATGCCCATACCCTTTGTAAGACATTGGCAGTTCTAATATTTCAAGACATAACTGGTAATTCTCTTTGGTTAATTTGTCGAGTATTAAATGGACGATATTTTCATATTCTTTTATCAGTGCCCGTTCCATTTTCCGTTCAGCCGAATATCCAAAAATATCGAACATACCACCACGCAGAAATTTAAATTTAGCGACGAGTTTTAAGGCCCGTATCATCCACGGTCCGAACTCCCTTTTAAGCACTTCACCAGTAACTTTATCGCGTTTTTCGAAAATTGGCGGCGCCATATGAAATTTAAGTTTAAAATTACCACTAAACTGGGCGGTTAGCTTTTTATAAAAATCGCCGTTGGTATAAAGTCGCGCCACTTCATATTCATCTTTATAGGCCAATAATTTATAAAAACTTTTTGCCACGGCCATCAATATGCATTGATAATCAACCACTTCAACTTTTCCCATAAGCTTTAAATATTTATTGGCATAAAATTGATCCTGATATTCGCTCAACATCCCGGCTCTTTTTTCAATGACGTCTTCGGTAGTTTCTGAAATTTCTTCATGTAGTGCAGTATTGATAAACGGTTTTGCGAAATCTTTTAAAGCCGCAATATCGTGAGCCGCCATTCGGCCACAGGCAAATGTTTGTTTGTTTTGCGTTATGGCAATACCATTAAGTTCGATAGCCTGATCAATAGCTTCAAAAGAAAGCGGAATTAATCCTTTTTGCCATGCAAACCCTAACATAAACATGTTTGTCGCAATCGCGTCGCCTAATAAAACTGTGGCCAGTTCCGTTGCTTCAACATAATGGCGGTCACTATCAAGGGTATGATCCTCAATGACTTTTTTCAGGTTTGCTTGTTGAAAATCGATCGTGTTATTTTCAACGAATGATGACACAGGCGTGTTGTGGGAATTAATCACCGATTTGGCGCGGTCACTACGTACACATTCGATAGCCGCGGGGCTCGCCCCGACCACCAGATCACAAGCCAGTAATAAATCGGCGCAACCCGTTAAAATACGTGGCGTTCTAAGTATATCAATTTCAGAACCAAGCCTGACATGGGTCAAAACAGCACCGCCCTTTTGCGCCAGGCCAGTCATATCAAGCAAGTTGCTCGCCAATCCGTCCACATGAGCAGCCATTCCTAAAATCCCGCCAATGGTAAGAACCCCTGTTCCGCCAACTCCCGTGACAAGAATATTATATTCGCCATCGACTATACCAATTTCCGGCATAGGTAAGTTTTCCAGAAGCATATCAAGCCCGGTTACTTTCGCTTTTTTAAGCTCACCGCCGATTACGCTGACAAAGGAAGGGCAGAACCCGCTAACACAGCTATAGTCTTTATTACAGCTCGACTGATTGATCATTCTTTTACGGCCAAGTTCTGTTTCTATTGGCTCAACGGAAACACAGTTTGATTTAACTGAACAATCACCACATCCCTCGCAAACCGCATCATTAATAAATACCCGGCGATCCGGATCGGGGAATGTGCCGCGTTTGCGGCGACGGCGTTTTTCGGCAGCACAAGTCTGATCATAAATAATAACCGTGCACCCTTCTACTTCGCGTGCTTCAAGCTGTACGGCCGGCATTTGGTCACGGTATAATATGGGAATATCAACGGGGATGTCGCCACGGTTTTTATAACGCTCAAGTTCCTCGGTAACAATCCAGATTTTCTTGGCCCCTTCACCGCGCATTTGCATAGCGATTTTTTCAACGGTCAATCCCCCTTCAACTGGTCGACCGCCGGTCATCGCCACCGCATCATTATAAAGAATTTTATAAGTGATATTGACCTTCGCGGCGATAGAGGCGCGAATGGCAAGAATGCCGGAATGTTGATATGTCCCGTCGCCAA
>JAESUD010000111.1 GCA_016763335.1 Emcibacteraceae bacterium
AACTGCCGCGGCACCAAGTCCTCCAGACAAAATTCCTACGATGATTATTTGCCAAAAATTAAGCATATGGGTCGCACGATAAAACTTTTTTATGGCGGAGAGGGAGGGATTCGAACCCTCGAAGGGCTTGCACCCTTGCTAGTTTTCAAGACTAGTGCATTCAACCGCTCTGCCACCTCTCCATAAGATCACTGCGTGTAATGCTGAGAAGAGGATTTAACGGATCAGCTCTCATTGGTCAAGGAGAGAATGGTTAGTTTTTGATAATAATATTTATTTTTGGGAAAAATTGCATTTGCCTTTGAAACGCCATGATTTTTAAACTATATGTTATAGCCATATAAAAATCATAAAATTTAAGCAAAAATATAAGGGTAGATCAGTGATTAGAGTGTTATTTATAACTTTTTTATCAACCATGATAATTTCTAGTGCCAATGCGCAGCGGCAAGTCAAAGATAATCCGGTTGCATTTGAAGTCTGGCTGGCCGACCTTAAAGCGGAAGCCTTACAAGATGGAATTTCACAAGAAATTCTTGATACTACTTTTAAAGACTTAACCCCGAATGCAAAAGTTGTTGATCTTGACCGTCGTCAGCCGGAATTTACCCAAACTGCGAAACAGTATCTTGAAAAACGTGTAAGCCCGTTACGCATTAAAAATGGCCGTAAGAAAATGGCTGAATTTGGTGCTGTTCTTAACCCGTCAGCCCGTACCATCGCCGTGCAAAAGCGTTTCATCGCCGCAATTTGGGGGATGGAGACAAATTACGGAACATATACTGGGAACTTTAATGTTGTCCGTTCGTTGATGACACTCGCTTATGATATGCGGCGCAGTAGTTTTTTCAGAAGAGAATTAATGAAAGCCCTTCTGATCCTAGAGCAAGGCCATATTGCCCCGGATAAAATGATCGGCTCATGGGCCGGTGCCATGGGGCAGGGACAATTTATGCCAACAAGCTTTTTTGCCTATGCCTATGATATGGACGGAGACGGTAAAAAAGACATATGGACCAATGAAGCCGATGTTTTTGGCTCAATCGGTAATTATCTCAGTGTTCATGGCTGGCGTCCCGACCAAACATGGGGACGGGAAGTGAAATTGCCGGATGATATGACGGCAAGACAGGCACTTGTTGATTTAACCCCTGAACCAAACCCGCCGCGTTCTTGTAAACGGGCACTTCGCGATCACAGTAAAAAATATTCACTTGATCAGTGGCAGGAAATGGGCGTTCGTAACCTTGACAACACCGATCTTCCGAAAGTAGTTGATACCAATATTGAAGCGACATTGTTGATGCCAATGGGTATTGATGGTCCTGCTTATCTGACTTATCAAAACTTTCGTTCAATCCTCACATATAACTGTTCAAACCTATACGCACTTGGTGTAAGTTTACTTTCAGATGAGCTTAAATAGGAACTCGGCCAAGATGAAATTTTACCGTCTCATATGTATATTAGTTTTAAGTGCCGTTATAAGCGCCTGTGGACCGACCGAAGATATTCAAACATCAGCACCGCCTGCGCCGGGTGTTAAGGTCGGCAATCCTTATAAAATTGCCGGAAAATGGTACACACCTGAAACTAATCCGACTTATAATCAGGTGGGAATAGCATCATGGTACGGGGCAGATTTTCACAATAAGAAAACTGCAAATGGTGAAACATTTAATATGAACGCGCTTAGTGCCGCTCATACGACGTTGCCGATGCCAAGTTATGTTCGGGTTACAAATCTTGATAATAAACGCTCGCTTATATTGCGGGTTAATGATCGGGGGCCATTTGTCGGTAACCGTTTGATTGATGTATCACGGCGCGGCGCACAGCTTCTCGGCTTTGAAAAACGCGGTACGACCCGGGTTCGGGTTGAGGCGGTATCAGGGCCGGACGCACCAGTTCAAATTGCCCGCTCCGCCACCCCGCCACCCATTGAAAAACAAGAAGTTGCCCCGGTTGCCGTTGAAATTCTTGAAATATTAAATCCAGTGCAAACCCAAACAGAACCTGTGCAGATGGCGGCATTAAACCCGGCCATCAATGCTGACGGTGATATTTATGTGCAGGTTGGTGCTTATAGTAAAATCGGTAGTGCCTCACGGGTTATGACAGATGTTGGTCATGTCGGCGAGATTGGCATGGAAAGCATTATACTTAATGGCCGGAAACTTTACCGTGTGCGTGTCAGGCCGCTCAATACCACAACACTGGCAAATGCCACATTACAACAAATATTAAAATTAGGTCATAATACCGCCAAAGTCGTTTTCGATTAATAGGCAGATATATATAACAATTAAAGGTCAAAGAATGAAACTTCAAAAATCATTTCGTCTTCTTGCATTAACCGGTATTGCGACCGCATTATCCGTGAGCAGTGTTTATGCGCAAACCATGTCAAGCCCGGCGAAACAGGCAATTTTAATTGAAGCCTCGACAGGGGATGTCTTATTTGAA
Source organism: Emcibacteraceae bacterium (assembly GCA_016763335.1). GTDB lineage: Bacteria > Pseudomonadota > Alphaproteobacteria > Sphingomonadales > Emcibacteraceae > Pseudemcibacter. The sequence goes on from JAESUD010000111.1 coordinate 2,467, forward strand.
AAAAAAGCCGACGAGCAAATGACGCCTTCTTCCATGAGCAAGCTGATGACGGTTTATATCGCCTTTCAACAGCTTAAAAGTGGCAGCCTGACTTTAGAGGATGAATTTACCGTTGAAGATAGCCCCACATGGCGCCGTTGGCGTAATACCAGCACAAATGATACCGGCTCAACCATGTATGTTAATGCTGGTGAAACGGTAACCATTGGTGATTTACTGCGCGGTATTATTGTCCAGTCCGGTAATGATGCCTGCGCACAGCTTGCCTTGGCCATCGCTGGTGATGTGGGTGTGTTTGTTAATATGATGAACGAAGAAGCCGCAAATCTTGGCCTAACCAAAAGTCATTTTATGAATACCAATGGTTGGCCTGATCCTGACCATTATATGTCAGCACGTGATATTGCTACGCTTTCTCATGCGCTTAGTGTTGAATTTCCAGAATATTATTCAATTTTTGCTGAAAGAACGTTCACCCATGCTGGTGTAAAACAACCAAACAGAAACCGCCTTCTTTATCGTGACAGGGTTCATTCAGACGGTCTTAAAACTGGACATACGCAAGCCGGTGGATATGGCCTTGCGTCGTCGGCAATTATGGATGGTCGCCGTTTGGTATTGGTGGTTAACGGAATGACAAGTGATAATGCCCGCATTAATGAAAGCGAGAGGCTTCTTAATTACGGATTTAGAAATTTTGGCATCTTTGACATGTTAAAAGCTGGACAAGTTATTGATAATGCTGATGTATGGCTTGGTGAGGAGGCGACAGTGCCGCTGATCGCAGAAGCAGATGTCACCCTTTCTATGAATAAACAAGCGCGCCGAAATATGACAGCAAAAGTCATTTATGATGGCCCGATTGCTGCGCCTATTCAAAAAGGTCAACCAATTGCAACGCTCGAGTTATCAGCAAACGGAATGGAAACAAAATCATATCCGTTAGTGGCTGGTAAAGATATTGACAGCCTTGGTGGTTTTAGCCGAATTAAAGCAGCCTTTTCCTATATGCTTATGGGTTCAGCGAGTGATTAAAGGAAAGTTTATAACTTTCGAAGGCGGTGAAGGGGTTGGAAAATCAACCCAGGTTAAAATCCTCGCCGAGAAATTATCGGAAGCTGGAATTGATGTCGTATTAACCCGTGAACCGGGTGGATCACCGGGCGCCGAAGAAATTCGCGCGCTTTTGGTGACGGGCGGAACTGATAAATGGCAACCGATGACAGAAGCATTGCTTCATAACGCAGCGCGGGCAGAACATTTGGATAAAACCATTAAACCCGCTCTTGATGCCGGGAAATGGGTAATTTCCGACAGATATGCCGACAGCACGCTTGCTTATCAAGGATACGGACAAGGTGTGTCGGTGGATACACTTCTTGAGCTACATAAAATCAGCACCGGAGATTTTTGGCCAGGCCTCACCATTATCCTTGACGGTAATGAACTAGCGCGCGCTCAGAAACGCGAACAGGAAAATACCGATAAAGAAGACCGCTACGAACGTATGGGTGATGTTTTTCACGCAAAATTACAAGCAAGCTTTCGTGATATTGCTGAGAAAAACCCTGACCGCTGTGTTATTGTGAGCGCTAATGGGACTATTGAGGAAGTGGCTGAGCGTGTTTGGCAAGCGGTGAAAGACTTTGACACGTCACTCTGCCGAAGGCCAGAATGACGGAATGTGGGAGTGCTAATAAATGGAAATTTGGAGGACGGTAAGGGAATTCATTAGTTTAATCGAAGATGATATAAGTGATGTTTCTGATAATCGGATAAAACTTACTATATTGTTAGAAAAATTATCCGTTGGTATGAAAAATATTTATGGTGATGTTGATGACATAGATGATGAAATGCTGCCAGATTTGAATTACGATAGCATTCGATTAATGGTGTTTAAGCGGTTTCCTGATTTTGGGTTTTATAATATTGCATTTGATTATTCAGTAAACTTTGAAACCGAAGAATTAGATATTGGTGATGCCATTGATGATGTTGCCGATATTTATATAGATTTGAAAAGAGCAAATGAATATAATAAATATAATAGGGAACAAATGGCACTTTGGGATTTGCAATTTGGTTATAAATCGCACTGGGGGCAGCATTTAAGTGATTTGCAGAAGTATATTTATAAACTAAATAAAGAAGAATGACGGAAATTATAATTATGAAAATTATGAAGCATTTAATTTTATTATCATCGCTGTTATTTCTTACATCCTGCGGCGCGATGCATAAGGATTGCTTGTCGTTAATCGGGGACAGGGATGCTTATCGTTATTGTTCGGCAAATCAAGGTAATCAGGTGTCGCAATTTGAGTTAGGTGTGGCGGCTTTTGACGCGGAAGATTATGATACGGCAATTAGCTGGCTTAAAAGGGCGGCGCGAACAAAAGCTCCCGAGGGACGTTCATATCTTGATCCGCAAGCAAAAAGCAGACGTGACCTTATATTTCCGGAAGATGTAAAACTAATACTTCCGGGGCATCAGGCGTCACAGCGGTTATTAGCGAAGATATATGAGGAAGGTATTGGCGTTCCTATCGACCTAAAACAGGCTAGACGCTACCGCGAGATGATAAATCCACTATAAATTAACAGATTATTTGCTTTAATCTTTGACCTTTGGTGCGAATCTTGGTATTTGAATTTTCTTTGTAGGATAGGAAATAACATGAATATTCGCGAAGCACTTACTTTTGACGATGTTTTGCTTGTCCCCCAAGCGTCAGATGTTCTCCCGCGTC
>JAESUD010000112.1 GCA_016763335.1 Emcibacteraceae bacterium
AGTGGACACAGTTTTGCGAATTTATTTGTAATTTCGTTTCACTGCCCTCGTTAAGAAATTCATACACCCCTGCCGGACAAAACCGCGCTTCTGGTCCGGCGTATATATCATAATTAACACTAACCGGAATTTTATCATCTTTCAGTGTTAGGTGGATGGGCTGATCTTCGACATGATTTGTATTTGATAAAAATACCGATGAAAGCTTATCGAATGTAACGACGCCGTCCGGCCTCGGATAATCAATTTTCTCGCATTCGGCCGCCGGTTTAAGACAAGTATGATCCTCGTCGTGGGAAAAAGTCCATGGCATTAAAAAACCAAGACCGATATTATTAACCCACATATCAAATCCGGCATAAAGCGTTCCCCAAAAAGCACCAAACTTATGAATGGCCGGCTTGGCATTCCTTACCCGTTTAAGGTCTTTATAAACCCAGCTATCTTTATAGGCCTGCTCATATCCCGTTAGCTCGTTTGAACCATCAGCCTCAAGCGCCTTAAAGGCTTCCTCAGCGGCCATCATGCCCGTTTTCATGGCATTGTGACTGCCTTTTATGCGCGGCACATTAACAAACCCCGCCGAACAGCCAATAAGCGCCCCACCAGGGAAAACAAGCTTTGGCACCGATTGAAACCCGCCTTCGTTAATTGCACGGGCACCGTAAGAAATACGCTTGGCCCCCTCAAATAGTTTGCCAAATGCCGGATGGGTTTTATAACGCTGCATTTCATCAAACGGTGAAAGATAGGGATTAGAATAATCAAGCCCGACAACAAAACCGATCGCCACCTGGTTATTATCAAGATGATAACAAAACCCACCGCCAACAGTATCACTTTTTAAGGGCCAGCCCTGCGTATGAATAACCGTGCCTTCACGGTGATTCTCCGGTTTAACTTCCCAAAGTTCTTTAATACCGATACCGTAAGTTTGCTGTTCAATTCCTTCACGTAAATTAAATTTATCAATGACCTGCTGCGATAACGACCCGCGCACACCTTCGGCGAAAAAAGTGTATTTCGCGCGCAGTTCCATGCCCTGCATATAACTGTCTTTATGATTGCCGTCTTCACTGACCCCCATATCACCCGTCGCCACCCCTTTTACGGAACCATCATCATTATAAAGCACTTCTGAGGCGGCAAAACCGGGGAATATTTCCACGCCCATATTTTCCGCCACCGTACCAAGCCAACGGCTGACATTACCAAGACTGACAATATAATTGCCTTTATTGCTGAGCAGCGGCGGCATAAAAATATGCGGTAATGATGTTTTTCCGCTTTCACTTAATACCCAATGTTGGTTATCGCTCACCGCGACATTTAACGGCGCATCCTGATCTTTCCAGTCCGGTATAAGTTCATCAAGGGCTATTGGATCTATCACCGCACCCGATAAAATATGCGCACCGATTTCTGATCCTTTTTCAAGAACACATACGGAATAATCCTTGCCTGCCTTATCACTAAGCTGCTTAAATTTTATTGCCGCGCTAAGTCCCGCCGGGCCACCGCCCACGATCACGACATCATAATCCATAAATTCACGCTCCATGCGCAATACTCCCATATCTCTTATATTCAAGCAATAGCCGTAAAACCATCATCAGGTCAATGAAACTAATAGTTTATTTCACTAGAAAACTATAATAAGAATAGATGTATTATTATAAAAATGAGACCATATTATGAAATTTGAAGATGTCCCCCGCCTGCCCCTTACCACCCTGCCTACATCATTTTATCTTATGGCAAACTTGTCAAAGACGCTCGGCGGTCCTGATATTTATATCAAACGCGACGATGTAATGGATCTTGCCCACGGCGGCAATAAAACACGAAAACTTGAATATATATTTGCCGATGCCATAGAAAAAGGCGCAGACACAATTTTGACCATGGGCGGTATACAATCAAACCATGTACGCCAAACCGTTTCCGGGGCGGCAAAACTTGGCCTTGAAAGTCATATTTTTCTAAACAACCCTGTACCCGAACGTGAAAAAGAAATGCTTTCCGGCGGTAATTACCTGATGGATGTGGTGATGGGCGCTCATGAATATATCGTTGATGGTGACGATGATGAAATTAATGAAGCGATTGAACAAGTAACCCAAAAACTGATCAAGCAAGGCAAAACCCCTTATTTAGTACCCCTTGGTGCATCAAACGGACTTGGCAGTCTCGGTTATATGATTGCCGCTCGTGAAATGATGGTTCAGTGGGAACATATGGGCATTAACCCTAGTCATATATTCCTCGGCACCGGAAGTGGCGGCACCCATGCCGGGCTACTTACCGGACTACGTTATTTTGGCAATAAAACCACCAAAGTAATCGGCATATCGGTCAGTCAACCCGAAGATGTTAAAAAACAAACTGTCCGCGATGTATTAGCACAAATAAAAGAAGTCATCGAAATACCCGATGATCTTGTTAGCGAAGAAGATATTATTGTAAGCGGTGATTATTACGGCGATGCATACGCCTATCCGACCGATAGCGCCAACGACGCCATAAAACAACTCGGCCGCGAGGAAGGCATAATTCTTGATCCGGTCTATACTGGCAAAGCCATGGCCGGAATGATTGACATGATAAAAAACAATCAACTGGAAAACGCTAAGGACTTAGTGTTTCTCCATACCGGCGGTGCACCTGCGCTTAATACATATGCGGATTTATTCATAAAATAACTCATAAAATAATAAAGGGAACAAATAATCATGACTAAAAATTCAAGAAGAGACTTCATCAAAGGCGCCGGAATATTGGCCGTCAGTGCCGCCGCCGCAAGTAATGTATCATTTGCACAGACCAGTGATGATTTTGATAAAATCCCGCGCATTAAGCTAACCACATTACCCACCGCCTGTAATAAAATGCCAAATCTAATGGCTAAAGTCGGTGGTCCTGACCTTTATATCAAGCGCGACGATGTCATGGAACTCGCCCACGGCGGCAATAAAACCCGTAAACTTGAATATGCCCTTGCTGAAGCCCTGAATAATGGTGCTAAAGCGGTCGTCACCCAAGGTGGCCTTCAATCAAATCATGTGCGCCAAACTGTGTCGGGCGCGGCGAAAGTCGGCCTTGAAGCCCATGTCATTCTTTCAAACCCGGTACCGGAAATGAAAGAAGAGCTTATGGGCAGCGGCAACTATTTGATGGATCAACTAATGGGCGCTCATATCTACCACGCCGAAGATGGGCGCGGTCCTGTTGTTGAAAAAGTTCTGCGTGATCTAACCGCTGACGGTAAAAAACCTTATAATATCCCGGCTGGTGCCTCAAACGGTATCGGTAGCCTTGGATATATGTATGCCGCCCGCGAAATGATTAATCAATGGAAAGAAATGGGCATTACGCCAAGCCATATTTTTACCGCCACAGGCAGC
>JAESUD010000113.1 GCA_016763335.1 Emcibacteraceae bacterium
ACCGTTAAACCCACATGGAAGTGATTTTCAAAAAAATGTCTGGAATGTTATGTTAGAAATTCCTTACGGAAAATTTTTGACATATGGCGAGATTTCAGACCAACTTAATTCCCACGCCCGTGCCGTTGGCATGGCATGCGGACAAAACCCTATCCCGATCATAATCCCTTGTCATCGCGTTCTAGGAAAAAACAAAAAGCTCACTGGGTTTTCAGGTGGTGACGGAATTGAAACCAAACAATATCTTCTTGACCTTGAAGAGATGGACGATAATTTAAAATTCTCTTTTTAGAGCAACCTTACTCGGCAATGACTTCATCTTCAACAATTGGCGAAATTTTAAAATTATACATTCCGTATAAAACCGATACGAATGGGCTAATAATATTAAAAAAGCAGTATGGTGCATAAGCAAATGTTGCAATGCCGAGCGTACTAGAGAAAAATGCCCCGCAAGTATTCCACGGAATCAAAACGGACGTTACCGTACCAGTATCCTCAAGAACACGTGAAAGGTTTTTGGCAGCAAGGCCGCGTCTTTTAAATTCAAGTCGGTACATACGCCCCGGAAGCACAATTGCAATATACTGATCTGCTGCCATAATATTTACACCAATACACGTTAAAGCTGTAACTAATATTAATGACCCCGTTGTTTGCGCCATATCTATCATGCCAACGACAAGCCGCTTAAGAAGGCCTAATTTCTCCATAATCGAGCCAAATGTAATCGCACACATAATAAGCCAAATCGTTTCAAGCATCCCTGCCATACCGCCTTGACTAAGAAGCTCATCCATTCTCACATCACCCGTATCCGCAGTATAACCAGCGAATAAAGCCTGCCAAATACCATCAAAAATAACAATAAATTCATTTCGGCCATTAGCATGAGCAAAATTCATAATAACATCATATTGAAAAACTACCGCAAGAAGAAGCCCCGTTAAAGTACCGATTACTAATGTAGGAAAGGCCGGATTCTTCTTTATGGCTAATAAAAATACAACAACAAGAGGTAGAAGAAGATAAATACCGATGGTAAAATTATTTTCAATTAAAGTAAGCTGAGCACTCAAATCTATATTATCTGTATTAATATCACTGGTAAGCCCAATGATAAGATAAAGCAAAATAGCAATACCAATAGAAGGAAATGTTGTCCAGGTCATATGACGAATATGGGTAAATAAGTCAGTCCCAGCAACCGCCGGCGCAAGGTTGGTAGTATCAGATAGCGGTGACATCTTATCACCAAAATAAGCCCCGGAAATAATAGCCCCCGCGGTAATTTCTGGTGAAAGGCCAAGGCCAGATGATATCCCCATTAAACCAATACCGATTGTACTGGCCACCGTCCAACTACTGCCAATGCTAATGGCTGTTACCGAACATAAAATACAAGCCGTAAAATAAAAAATAGTAGGGTTTATAATTTGTAATCCATAATAAATCATGGCGGGAACCGTCCCGGATAAAATCCAAGAACCAATCAACATTCCCACTGCCATCAAAATAAGAATAGCGCCAAAAGTATTGGCAATCCCTTGGGTAATGGCTTTTTCAATTTCGCGCCAATTATAGCCATTTTTAACACCAATAACCAATGCCACGCAGCCTGCCATAATAAGCGCGATTTGGTTTGCACCACCTGACGATGCATCGCCATATAAATATACAGAAAAAGACAGCATGCTAACCAATGCAAGAACTGGTATTAAAGCATCAATAAAACTTGGTTCGCGCCTACTATCTTCTGACATAAAAATATCCCTATATTCGTTTTTATTATTAAAACATAAAACATAAAACATAAAAAAAGGCCCGAACTAACGGACCTTAAATTTTTATGTTATTTAATTATTCATTGAATTATAAAATTCTTCATTATCCTTGGTATCTTTAAGCTTATTGATCAAGAACTCAATGGCATCAACCGAACCCATCGGCATTAAGATCCGGCGAAGTATATACATTTTTGCCAGCGTCCCCGCATCAAGTAGTAATTCTTCCTTACGTGTACCAGATTTAGTAATATCAATCGCCGGGAATATCCGCTTATCACTTACCTTACGATCAAGAACTATTTCCGAGTTACCCGTACCTTTAAATTCTTCAAAGATAACCTCATCCATTTTACTGCCTGTTTCAATCAATGCCGTAGCAATAATCGTTAAAGAACCGCCCTCTTCAATATTTCTTGCCGCCCCAAAAAAGCGTTTTGGCCTTTGCAATGCATTGGCATCAACACCACCGGTAAGCACTTTACCAGAGCTGGGAATAACCGTATTATAAGCACGTGCAAGACGTGTAAGACTATCTAGTAAAATAACAACATCATATTTATTTTCAACCAGTCTTTTAGCTTTTTCTATAACCATTTCAGATACTTGTACGTGACGTGTCGCTGGCTCATCAAACGTTGAGCTAACAACCTCACCTATAACTGATCGCCTCATATCGGTAACTTCTTCTGGACGTTCATCGATTAGCAAAACAATCAAAAATACGTCTGGATGATTTTCTTTAATAGCATGAGCAATATTTTGCATCAGCACTGTTTTACCGGTTCTTGGCGGCGCCACAATAACGCAGCGTTGCCCAAAGCCAATCGGTGCAACCAGATCAATAACTCTTGTTGATTTATCTTTTATAGTAGGGTCAGGGCGATCAAGTTTAAATTTCCTGTCCGGATGAAGCGGTGTTAAGCTATCAAAATGAACTTTATGTTTTCCGGCATCTGGTTCTTTGTAATTAATCTGTGCCACTTTCAAGAGAGCAAAATATCGTTCCCCGTCTTTTGGCGATCTAATCAACCCTTCAACCGTATCACCGGTACGAAGTCCAAAACGTTTTATTTGACTTGGACTAACATAAATATCATCCGGTCCCGGCAAATAATTTGATTCAGGTGATCTTAAAAATCCAAAACCATCTTGTAATACTTCAACAACACCACCACCTGAAATTTCAACATTTTTCTCCGCTAAAGCTTTCAAAATGGCAAACATCATATCCTGTTTGCGCATATTACTAGCATTTTCA
>JAESUD010000114.1 GCA_016763335.1 Emcibacteraceae bacterium
ATCACGGTCTGCGCCCAGTTAAGAACATCATCCCCCGCCTGCATTTCAAAGCCGAAGTGAAGAAACTTATATCCGCCTGCTTCAAATATCTGTGCACTATTTGCCCCGCCATGAAAGTTTGAAATATACCAGCTCTTATCTTTAAAATAGTGGCTTCCCTCACCAAAAATACTATTGAAATTCTCAAGTCCGCCAATATGGGTCATGCCGATAATGTTAGGGTCAAACCGCACAATCCGTCCACTTTCATCACGAAGTTCGTCAAAACGGTCACGCTGCCTCGGGAAATTGCTATCACGCCAATACCAATCATAGTCATGATTTCCTGGCACCACCGAGAAGACCACGCCTGTGGCGGCGAGCATGTCATATCCACGTTTGGCCAGCGGCATTTCAAAGTTTTTAATCCCTTCATCAAGTTCCGGATTTACTTTCGGGCTGTCATCCGCCAACCGAAGGCCACGGGCGTAATGAGCGGGATCAATACCGTTTTGGCGATGTTGCCACACATCACCAACTGATGTTACAAAGGTAATCTCGCCCCCACTCGCTTCGGTATTATCGGTAATATATTGCATATGTTCGATAAACATTGCCGCCGCATCGATAGGGTAATCCTCGGTATCTTGATGTCTATAATCGACCATATTTTGTGTGTCGGGAATGACTGCAATGGTAAACTTATGATCAACCTGTGCTTCACCATCACACCCCGCCAGTGTTCCAACTGCGAGTATAATAAATAAAATATTTTTTATACTCGCAGTCATTTTTAATTATCCCCAAACGGATCATCAATGGCCACGCTTGGATTGCTGAACCAATTTGGTCCGTCTTCGGTCATATAGCAGCAGTCTTCTAAGCGTACACCAAATTCACCGGGGATCGCCACCGTTGGTTCGATGCTGAAACACATGCCCGGCTCAAGCAGGCGTTTATTGCCAAGAACCGCATTGCCCCATTCATGCATATCCAGCCCGATACCGTGACCCGTCCTGTGCGGTAATCCCGGGGTTTCATAGCCCGGACCATAACCGGCATCGACAATGATTTTTCGGGCGGCGATATCAATATTTTCCATCGGCGCGCCAATTTGCGCGGCAGCAAAGCCCGCTGCTTGTGCTTTTTTCTCGAGATCCCATACGCGTTTTTGCACGTCTGTATGCTGTCCGAATACGAATGTACGACTGACGTCCGATGTATAATTATGAACATCACATCCACCGTCCATCAACACAATCATCCCTTCTTCAAGCTCCGGTTCAACGATGGAACCATGCGGCGAAGACGACACCACGCCAATCATTGTCCCTAGATACCCTTTTGCGCCAAGTTTGCTCAGTGCGAGTGCCGATAATGCCCCAATTTCCGAACCGCGCATACCAAGTTTAATTTCCTTGGTACAGGCTTTATAGGCTTCCATGGTGATATCGGTGGCATGTTGTAATAACGCAAGCTCAGTTGATGATTTAATAATACGGCATTCAGCCGTTACCGGATCGGCGCTGACAATGTCCAAATGCGGTACTTCTTTACGAATACCGTCAACAAGGAAAAACCTTGTCCGTTCCCCGACCGCAAGTTTACCCGAAGTAATTCCCATATCATTTAAAATGGATGCGACAAGCTTATAAGGGCTTTCATGCTCTTCCCAGCCACGCACTTCATTACCCATGATAATACGCTCGCGAAGGCGGCCTTCTTCAAACATCGGGCAAATATAAACAACCTCGCCATTTTGCGGGATAATCGCCGCCTGCATACGCTCGCTCTGTCCCCATCGCATACCGGTAAAATATGAAAGATTGGTACTGCTTTCCAAGTACACCGCTTCAATATCATTTTCCGCCATAAGTCTTTTGGCTTTTTCAACACGGGCGATATGTTCAGCTTTGGATATTGGTTCAATGCCGCCCATCATGTTTTTTAAATGATCAAACGGCCCTGCTTGCACCTTCGGCGCACTCACAGTCTGCCCACATGCCGTAACAATCCCTGCTGCTCCCGCCATGCTCGACATTTTTAAAAAATTTCTTCTACTATTCATGAAAGCTCTCCCAAACCTGTTATTTTTATATGCTTAAATTTGTAAGGACTGTTATAGAAATTGGCAAGAGAGATTATGTTAAATATTAGTTACCCTATCACCTTCTGCATCAGCACCACATCAAGCCAGCGCCCGAATTTGAAACCGACATCGCGCATGGTGCCAATTTTTCTAAATCCGAGCTTTTTATGTAACTTGATAGACCCCATATTTTCACTATCGCCAATAACCGCAATGATATTTTTAAGTCCGAGTTTTTCGCATTCGACCAAATTTGCTTCCATCAGTTTAAAACCAACACCGGAAAGCCGCTTATTCGGATTAACATAAATGGCATTTTCTACCGTTTTTGAATATGCTGATCTCTCCCGGTATGGTGACACATAGGAATAAGCAACCACCTCATCCTCAACTTCAGCGACCATATGCGGAAAGCCTAGCTTTATGATGCTTTCGCGCTTGGCCAATAACTCTAATTTTGATGGCGGTGTCTCATCAAATGTTGCCGTGCCGTGCAGCACTTCATATTCATAAATATCATAAATGGCCTCTATATCGGTTTCCAATGATGGTCGGATAATAATATCAGTCATCTATTAAATCCAAAGTTGATTGCCGGCGACGATCAACGGTTAATTTTGTCACATCCGGCCTTGAATAATGACCCGCGGGATCAAAGTTTTGTCTTTCCTCCCGCACCCTTGCATGGTCTATTTCTGCAACATATAGCCCTTCTTCACCAACTTGCGGCTCAATGAGCCACTGCCCGTCCGGCGCACTAAGGCACGAACCGCCATTGGCAAAATATTCCTTATCACCAGCACCTTTCATAATTTCATTTAAATAAAGCGTATCTTCAGGAAAATCCTGTGGTCGCATTAACCCGCATACGGAAATAACAAATGAACGGCCTTCCTTTGCCATATGGCGGGTAAGATCGCGGGTATTATGTTCGCCGCCGGGCCAGATCGCCACATGCAGGTCTTCGCCCATCGCATAAAGGGCGGCGCGCGGTAAAGGCATCCAGTTTTCCCAACAATTAAGGCCACCAACTGTGAATGCGCCAAGATCATGCACCCGCAGCCCGTGACCGTCGCCCTGCGACCATGTCAGACGTTCTTCATAAGTTGGCATAAGTTTTCTATGGGTCGAACAAATTTCGCCTTGCTGATTAATATATACCATGGTGCAATATAGGCTATGGCCGCCGCGGTCCTTTGCCCGCTCAATTATACCAAGGTAAACCGCAATCTCGCCTTCGCGTGCGGCGGCACATACGGTGTCAAGATGACCTTGTTCAATTTGCACCGCCTGATCCATATAAACCGCATGGAATTCTTTTTGGTCTTTTGCATTAAAGCGTGCGCCGCCTGTTGGTTCAATCCAAAACGGATATCCCGGCACCAATGCCTCACCAAAAGCAACCAATGAAACACCCTGTTTTGCGGCATCATTGATATAATTTATTACTTTTTCAAGTGTCGCTTCACGCTGAAGCCATACAGGGGCAATTTGTGCCAAGCCTACTTTCAACAAATCTTTTTTCATTTAAGTCTCTTCAATTAGTTTGCAGATAATATTTGTATGAGGTTTAATTTATTTTCGCAAGTCTGACGATTTTGCGAATATGTTAGCAAACCTTTAAACTTTTTTATCTAAAGTCATATTTAATTATAATAAGGATTAAATATGGGTAAAATTCCAGACCGCTTCCTGGGCTTCGCTTTTTCTGTTGGTGACATCTTAATTGAAGTGGATAATGAATTTAAAATACTGAACGCCGATGGTGCAATCAGTGAAATTAGTTTGAATTTAGCTGACATTAAAGAAATGTCATTTCCAGACTTACTTGCAGATGATGAAAAAGAACAATTTAAAAATATATCATCCGCCCTTAAATCATCGAACAGGATCGGGCCAATTCATTTTAAGGTCGGGAAACCTGATACAGTAAAAAAGAATTTTGCTTTATTTTTAGGTAAGCTGCCACATGATGAAAATCGGTTATTCATTGTCCTGATGTCTTCTTACCGCCTCGGCGCGCCAGCTACAATTAAATCTGACAATCAAAATAATGGCGATGAAGTAGAAAACTTCCTTGAAAAGGTTGAAAATATTTTAGTCGAGAATAAAGACCAGGATAAAAACCTCAATATTACATTACTCGAAACGCCAGATAACCAAAATTTAAGCAAAGAAGATCAGAATGAGCTTAGCGGTCTGCTTAATAAATATTCGACCGGTGGTAACACCGCAGGGAAACTCGGTGATAACAGATATGCCGTTATCCATTCAAAGGAACCGGACGGACTGGCAACTGAAAACTTAATAAGGGAACTTACCAAGGCTACAGGGCTTGATCTTAAAAGCACCACTATTGATGCCGATCAAAATATTCTAAGTGAAGAAGATGGTGTGCGGGCACTGATATTCAGTTTGCAACAATTTGCCGAAGGTAATGACGGATTTGATGTTGAATCACTCGCAAACGGTTATGATGAAATTGTTGAAAATACTGCGAATAAAGTAAAACATCTAAGAGATATCTTAAAAAATGGTGATTTCACACTCGTCTATCAACCTATCGTCACTTTAAAAGATAAAAAAGTTCATCACTCAGAGGCTCTTATCCGCTTTAATGATCCAAAACTACATAATCTTCAATTTGAGACTATTTGTTTTGCAGAAAAAGTCGGTCTCATACAGGAATTTGATAAAGCCACATTTAAACGTGCGGTGGAAAAGATTGAACAAATTAAAAAGACAGGAACACAGCCTAAACTGGCCGTTAACATGTCCGGTCGCTCGCTTTCAAATAAAGGGTTCCTTGATGATCTAAAAGTTAGATTAAAAGATCATATTCATTTGAAAGATTATATTTCACTTGAAATTACTGAATCTGCAGAAATTACCGATCTCAAACAACTTGCTGAAGTAATCAATGAAATCCGCGAAATGGGATTTAATGTTTATCTTGATGATTTTGGTGCTGGTGCTGCTGGATTTAAATACCTGCGTGAACTCGAAGTAGACGGCGTTAAAATTGACGGTGAATATGTTCGTGATGCGTTGGTAAACAGTAAAATCAGAGCCTTCCTGCGCTCAATTGTCATGCTTTGTAATGACCTCAATATTGAAACCATTGCAGAATGGGTGGAAACAGAAGAACAGGCAGAACTCTTAATATCCCTAGGCGTAACCTATGCACAGGGATATCTCTACGGCAAACCAACTGTGGGCATTAAGGGTTAATTACCCCCTCGGAACCCTGATCCTCTCGACCATATCCTGGACTTCTTGCGGGGGTTCTGCTGTAAATTTACTTATCCCGTAAGCCACGATAAAGTTCAATGTCATACCCAAGGTTCCTGCCCCCTCCGGTGATACACCAAGCCACCAATTATCTGCGTTATTATCGGCAGGGTTGATGAATTTAAAATAAACGATGTAAGCGAGCGTGAATAAAAGTCCGGCGATCATACCAGAAATTGCCCCTTCCTTGTTCATGCGTTTGTAGAAAATACCCATTAAAATAACAGGAAAGAACGTACTTGCAGCAAGACCGAAAGCAAATGCCACCACCTGTGCAACGAAGCCCGGCGGATTAATCCCGAAATACCCGGCGATTAGAACGGCAACGGCCACCGCTATACGGGCAAACATCAATTCCTGTTTATCAGAAATTTCCGGCAACAGCATTTTCTTGAATAAATCATGGGCAATAGATGTTGAAATAACCAATAGTAAACCCGCCGCCGTCGATAATGCCGCTGCAAGGCCGCCCGCAACCACAAGTGCAACCACCCAATTGGGAAGTCCGGCAATTTCCGGATTAGCCAGCACCATGATATCCTGATCAATATAAAGTTCATTTTCGGTTGGGCCATCAGCGTTACTTAACAAACGTTCACCAGAAGCACCTCGTCCTTCTTTAAACTGGGGCTTGCCCTCAAAAGCATTGCCGGCAACATATTGTATTTTTCCGTCATTGTTTTTATCGCGCCATGCAATCAGGTCAATATCTTCCCAATTTTTGAACCATTCCGGCGTTGTTTTATATTCCGCTTCCGATACCGTATTAATAAGGTTCAGTCTGGCAAAACTCGCCACCGCAGGCGCGGCCGTATATAAAATGGCAATGAGGACAAGCGCATAACCGGCACTAAGCCGCGCATCACGCACTTTAGGCACAGTGAAAAAGCGCACAATAACATGCGGAAGTCCCGCAGTTCCCACCATGAGAGCCGCTGTAATACAGAACATATCAAATGTTGATTTACGCCCGTCTGTATATTCACCAAATCCGAGTTCCGTTGATAACCCGTTTAATTTATCAAGCAAATAAGTGCCTGAACCGTCGGCAAGCGTGCTACCAAAACCAAGTTGCGGCACCGGATTATTGGTCATTAAAATTGATATAAAAATCGCGGGTACCATAAAGGCAAAAATAAGCACACAATATTGCGCCACCTGCGTATAGGTAATGCCCTTCATTCCTCCAAGCACTGCATAGAAAAACACGATCGACATGCCGATCATGACACCCATGCTTATATCGACCTCAAGGAAACGCGAAAAGACAATACCAACCCCGCGCATTTGCCCAGCAACATAGGTGAATGAGATAAATAACGCACAAATAATTGCCACCGTGCGGGCGGTATTTGAATAATAACGGTCACCGACAAAATCAGGCACCGTGAACTGGCCAAACTTCCTAAGATAAGGAGCGAGGAGAAGCGCTAGAAGCACATAACCACCGGTCCAACCCATAAGATACATGGAGCCGTCGCGACCCATAAAGGATATTAACCCGGCCATGGAAATAAAGCTCGCCGCGCTCATCCAATCAGCGGCGGTCGCCATGCCGTTAGCAAGCGGATGTACATTATGTCCGGCCACATAGAAATCATCTGTGGTGCCCGCCTTGGCCCAAATGGCAATGCCAATATAAATCGCGAAGGTAATACCGACAAAGATATAGGTAAGCGTCTGAATATCCATCTTATTGCTCCTCCTCTTCATCGACATTATATTTTTTATCGAGCTTGTTCATTTTTCTTACATAAATAAAAATCAAGGCGACAAAAACATATATCGAGCCCTGCTGTGACATCCAGAAACCTAAAGGAAAACCAAAAAATTGAAACTGGTCAAGATAATCGGCAAGAATTATTCCCATACCAAATGAAACCACAAACCAGACTGCCAACAACTTAAGCAAAAGGCTGACATTTTCTTTCCAATAGTCGTTGTTATTGCTCATCTCTCACCTCTGTTTTTTGTCAGTTCATGAATGGTATATAAATGACCATCTTTGATGGTTGCTTCAACATTTCTAATTTCACGAATATCGTCTAGCGGATCGCCATCAACAATAACCATGTCGGCAAGCTTTCCGACCTCTACTGTACCAAGATCCCCATCAACACCGATATTCTGTGCCACTTTAATAGTCGCAGCACGAATAGCATCAGCATTGCTTATCCCCGCATCAACAAATTGAATTATTTCAAAATGCTGTGCAATGCCGTACGGAATAAACGGACTATCCGTCCCCGCTGCAATATTCCCACCCATGTCATGCATTGTTTTTAACGTCCTGAGAATTGCTTGATTTCTGCGTACTTTATTAACAATATATTTTGATTTTGAATTAGTTACGAGAGTATCCCGTTGAAGTTTATCAAGAAAAGTAGAATATTTAATATCGCTAATATATTCTGGATGTTCATACATATAATTATAATAACCGTTTTCAAGCGTTGCTGTCGGCGTGATAAACAGGCCAGACTTGCTGATGATACTTGTCACATCATTATAACTTTCTGACAATGATGAATATTTTGGTGAATAACCACGGCGACTGGTTGATCCCATATGTTCCAGACTATCCATGCCATTTTGTATTGCCGGGGCAATTTCATGGGACGATATGGGAATACCCATACGGTGTCCTTCTGCGACCAATATCTGTTGAAACTCATCAGGCAATCGCACATATGATTTTAACATATCATAATTAAGCTGTTCCGCGCGTTCAAGTTCATGACGCAAGGCTTTTTCGTGTAGCGCATTATATGACTGACCGTAATATATGCGCGGTCCGCCCGTTAACCAACCAGCATAAAACATTCTTGGTCCTTTGGATTTTCCCGACCACCATGTTTCTTTGCGTTCAATTGATTTATACGGGTTTGTACCGGGGTCACGCACGCTGGTAATACCGTAAGCAAGCCAGTTTCGCCCTAGCTTTTCACCGTATAACTCGGTTTGATGCGAATGCCCCGCCATTAAACCCGGTAGCATCGTATCGCGCGAATAATCATAAAATGTACCAACAACATTATCTTGTCCGTGCGGCACAATTTTGCTAATGCGCCCACCGGAAATAGACACATCAACATTTTCTTGATAACCGTCACCAACACCATCAAATAATTTCCCAACATGAATGGTCTTATCATCAGCAACATTTCGTTGCCAAGTCAGATTAAAACCATGAAGGTCTTTTTCACCATTAAGGAAATTACAGGATTTAAGCGATTTCCCTGATAAATAATAAAGCGTATTTGAATCCCTGCCCCAGCGCGGCATCTGTGCCGTATCAAGGCATCTATTTTGCGCTGAACTGGTTATCTCACCTTTTAAATTTACATAGGCGACCCTGATTTCCCCTTCAGAAATATAGGCCATGCTTTTACCGTCCGGTGAAATAACCGGGCCGCTTCCGTCGCGGGTGCTCAGGCCAATATTACCCGGCATATCCAGGAATTTTGATTTTCTGCTTTCCACATTATATTGCCTTAACGCATGCATTCCTTCGCGAAAGCGCGACGAAGCCGGCTTTACTATTGCCAAAACAATATGTTCACCGTCCACCGACCATGTTGGCCGCCCCGGTGTAAAGAGCTGCTCATCCACCGTATGGATATTACCGAAATCAACATCAATTACCTTAAGGTCAACGCGTCCCCATGTGTTTGAAACACCGCGGGTCGAAAGATAGGCGATTTTGCCGCCATCCCGTGACCACGCAAGTCTGTATTCACGGTTTAAATCATTGGTAAGCTGTCTTTCCTCACCGCTTTCCATTTCACGGATCCAAATATCCATCTGGCCGTTTCGTTCAGTGACATAAGCAATATGTTTTCCGTCCCTTGACCAAGTCGGGTCAACCACATGCCCTTCTTCATCGGCAATATTCACAGCTAGCTCGTTTTCTTTTTGCAGCCACATATCACCGAGCGCGGTAAATAATATTTTATTATCATTTGCCGATATGTCCATGCTGCCAATGCCCATAACTTGCTGTGAGGACTTATGGTCAAAGTCATGTGACTTCCTAGTATAATTTGGAGCCACCGCTTCTATGCTTGCAGTAAACGAAACTGGTTCGATATCACCA
>JAESUD010000115.1 GCA_016763335.1 Emcibacteraceae bacterium
AAGCCCGAATGATCATTCGGGCTTTATTGTAAAAATGTTTATGACCTAGACCACCAACCTTTTTTCTTTGGCTTTACCTCTTCGGGTTTCGAGGCTTCAGGTTTAGCGGGTTCCTGCTTCGGGGCTTCTTCTTTAACGGGAGAGCTTTTTCTCGGCGTTTTTTCAGGTTCTTTTTGTATTTCCTTTTCAGGTTTTACATCTTCCTGTGTTTTTTTACTGACTCTTGGTTTTCTCGTGCGTTTTGGCTTTTCTTCTGTGCCTTCTTTTTTCTCTATCGCAGGAGTTTTAACATTTTCATCATTATTCGCTTTAGAACCTCGCCTTCGACTTGGCTTTTTTTGTGGTGTTTCATCAGTAGTATTAACCGCATTATTTTCTTTTGGCACTTCCGTACTGTCTTTTGGTGCTTCTGTTACTTCTGATTTTGAGGTTACTTCACTATTTTCATTAGTTTTGTTTTCTTCTGAATTATATTCTTGTCCGTGTCTTTTTCCTCGGCGCGAACGGCGACGGCGTCGCGTCCGGTTCTGATTTTCATCTGATTTTTCTTCGTTGTCATTTGCTTTTTCTTCAGTGTTATTTACTTTTTCTTCGGTGTTATTTACAACGACTTCATTTTGTTCATCTGACGAGGAATGATGATTGTTTTGCTGGCCACGTCTTCTTCTTCTGCGACGTTTTGGTCTATCATTCTGGTCATCTGTTTGTGAAACATCTTCTTCGGTCACGTCAATCAATTTATTGATGTCACCGCCAAGTTTTAACGAATCTTTGCGTTTTTGTGATGTTTTTGATGGCTTGCCTGATTTATCCATGCGGTAGGCGGATGCTGTTAAATCATTATCAATAGAAATCGTTACGTTAAAATCATAACGCTGTTCAAGGTCAATAAGGTTATTTCTTTTGTTATTAAGGATATAAACAGCAACACCAGAAGGTAAGTATACAGTAAAACGTGAATTTTTAGCACGTATCGCTTCTTCTTCGATCACACGTAAGATATGAAGACTTTGCGATTCAACAGATCTAAGAAGACCGCTACCTTCACAGTGAGGACACGCAGTTGTGCTACTCTCAAGCACACCAACACGGAGCCGCTGACGTGACATTTCCATTAAACCAAACGAGCTGATCCGACCTACTTGAATACGTGCTCTGTCACTTTTTAGGCACGATTTCATTTTTCTTTCAACGGCGCGGTTATTGCGGTTATCTTCCATGTCGATAAAATCAATAACGATGAGCCCGGCCATATCGCGCAATTTTAATTGCCTTGCGACTTCTTCAGCTGCTTCAAGGTTTGTTTTAACCGCTGTTTCTTCAATATTATGTTCTTTTGTTGCCCGACCAGAGTTTACGTCAATTGAAACGAGAGCTTCGGTTGGGTTAATAACGATATAGCCGCCAGATTTTAATTGTGCTGTTGGGCTATAAATAGAATCCAGATGCGCTTCCACTTGATATCTTTGGAAAAGCGGGACGGGGTTTTCGTATTTGATGATTTTTTTCGCATGGCTAGGCATTAGCATCGTCATGAAGCTCTTTGCCGTATTGTAACCTTCTTCACCTTCAACAAGAATTTCATCAACATCTTTTGTATAAAGATCGCGAATGCTTCTTTTGATCAGGTTACCTTCTTCATATATTTGCGCAGGCGCAATAGATTTCAGCGTATGTTCGCGGATTGCTTCCCACATACGTTTTAAGTAATCATAATCTCTTTTGATTTCTGGTTTTGTCCGGTCATTGCCAGCCGTACGAATAATACAGGCATGACCTTTTGGCATATCTAGGCTGGAAAGAATGTTTTTAAGTTTCTTTCTATCCTTAATGTTGGCAATTTTGCGGCTAACACCGCCGCCGTGAAGTGTATTAGGCATAAGGACACAGTACCGACCTGGAAGGGAAAGATATGTAGTAAGGGCAGCACCTTTATTGCCGCGCTCTTCCTTGACCACTTGTATAAGAATGATTTGGTTTTTCTTAATCACTTCCTGAATTTTATATTTATAACGCAAGCGTTTAGCCATTTTGATGCGTAATCTTTCTTCTTCCTCTTCGTCGGTAGAAGCATTTGTCACATCTTCTGCATCATCGTCTTCGTCTTCGTCTTCGTCGGTTTCTTCACTACTAACATCATCAGAAGTTGTTTCATTTTCTTCTTCTGGCGTGTCATCAACGATTACTTCATCCGCTTTAGTGGCCTCTGCTTTTGTCCGCCTTTTTCTTCTTTTAGGCTTTTCATCTTTTTCTTCAGATTGACCACCGTCAGTTTCATTCGAAACTTCGTCGTCTGATTTTGTTTCTTCTGATGTGTCTACTTTCGAAGATTCCGTTTCAACGCTATCGTCTTTTTTACGGGATCTTCCTCTTTTTCTTTTTGGCTTGTCTTCTTCGGCTTCCTCAGCTTCAATCAGCTCGGCATTAGCAGCCGCTTCTGCAGCGATTAGCGCCTCGCGGTCAGCGACAGGGATCTGATAATAGTCAGGATGGATTTCACTAAAGGCTAGAAAACCATGACGATTACCCCCGTAGTCCACAAATGCGGCTTGCAGGGAAGGTTCGACACGGGTTACTTTAGCTAAGTATATGCTGCCTTTTAATTGTTTTTTAGAAGAACTCTCATAATCGAAGTCTTCAACTCGGTTTCCGTCGACGATTGCCACACGGGTCTCTTCCGGGTGGGAGGCGTCTATCAACATACGTATTGACATTTAAATTATCTCCACTCAAAAAACCGCTCGAGCTTAAATGGTCATTAGAGGCCACTAAGCGTGCAGGTTTTTGGTTTATTGTTTGTAGGTTATTTCTATGTAAAGCATTAAAAGACTTAGGAAAGAGACCATTACTATCACCCACTCTAAAGGAAAGTTCCTTTAAGATTAATTGACTACTCTTGCGGCTTTTAATGTATAAATTCATAATTTTCTTGGCCAACCTTTTTAGGGTCGGAAATATACTTTATTATTATTATTGTTTTAAATTTCAGCACCTGATTTTAAAAGCAATTACTGAAAATACTATAAGTATCATATTTTACACATAATATGTGCGCATTAATATGACTGTACATAACATAGTGAACATGTTGTTATTTAACAACATAAAAGCATTAATTTTTAAAAAATACTTTTTGTAAGTAACATTTTATATTAGAAATGTTAACAATTCTTTATATATAGTCGGGTTTAGATAGTAGTTAATAATACGAAATAGGATATTTATAGTGGATCGAGCGTCTCATATATCGGTAAGAGTTATACTTTCTGTTGTGGTTTTAGTGGTCTTGATGATCAGTAATCTGTTCGCGGCTCCCCCAGAAGTGACCGCGGCACGTTTTGGTGGTGATGGAAATAAAACCCGTTTTGTATTGGAAATTAATGGAAATTCAGCCTTTAGGACTTTCAGTTTGGCAAATCCAAACCGCTTGGTCATTGACCTTGATGAGGTGAGCTGGAAAATTGGTCCCGGCGGTGCCGCGGGTAGGGGACTTATCAATAATTATCGTTATGGTCTCTATACACCGGGTACATCACGCATTGTTCTTGATCTTAAAAGTCCGGTTAAATCGCCAATAGTTTTGTGATTAAAGGTAAGGGCGGTAAACCAAACCGTCTGGTGTTTGATTTTGAAAAAATATCGCAAGCAGCATTTGCCAGAAATATTTCAAAACCAGCGGTCAGGGCGCAAGTTGTCAACAGCACAAGAATTCCGGCGACAAGACCGGCTTCTGGTAAAAAAATCATTGTTCTTGACCCCGGCCACGGTGGGCATGATCCCGGCAATCTTGGTGGTGTTAAAGTAAACGGGATTTCTGAAAAAAATGTAACTATATCTGCTGCACGCAATATTAAAAGAATTCTTGAAGCGTCCGGCAGATATAAAGTCATTCTGACCCGTGACCGTGATATATTTCTTAAACTTCGTGAACGCAGTCTCATTGCTCATAGAAATAATGCTGATTTGTTTATTTCAATTCATGCGGATGCCTTTAGAAGTTCAAGTGTGCGCGGGGCAACAATTTACACGCTCACTGAAAAAGCATCTGATAAAGAGGCGGCGATGCTGGCGGCGCGCGAAAACAAAGCTGATATTATAGCGGGTGTTGATCTAATCGGCGAGACGGACATTGTGCAAAATATTCTTATTGAATTGGTGAAACAGGAAACTATGAATTTATCAAACCGTTTTGCCAGTGAGCTCGCGCCCGAGTTAAGAAAAGCCATTGTTGTTCGCAAACGTAGTCTTCGTTCGGCGGCCTTTGCCGTCTTAAAAGGGATTGATGTGCCGTCCGTATTGATTGAAATGGGTTATCTTACAAATCAGAAGGATGCTAAGCTTTTAATGCAAAAGGAAACCCACGAGAAAATCGGGCGGGCAATTTTAAGAGCGACAGACAAGTATTTTCAAAAGAATTTTGCCTTTAATTGAGTATAACACTATTATAAATTAGCTTGATTATGCCTTATGTATGTCATAATTTGCGCCTAATTTATCTCGATTTTAAATTTTATGGGTTTCTGGGTGTTTAAATTGTCAAAAAATGGAAAAATATAATTGGTGGCCTAGTGGTCTTTACCTTGATTTCAGGCATTGTTACTGTTCTTGGTGGACTTTATATCCTTTATTCTTATGGCCGCGATCTTCCTGATTATAAGCAGTTAGCCAATTATGAACCGCCTGTCGTTAGCCGTGTTTACGCTGGTGACGGTAGCCTGATCAAGGAATATGCTCGTGAAAAGCGGCTTTTTGTTCCGATCTCTGCTATACCGCCAAAGGTTACACAGGCATTTATTTCTGCCGAAGATCAAAATTTTTATACACATATCGGAATTGATTTTAAGGGGCTGCTTCGTGCGGTTCTGGTTAACGTCAAAAATGTGATCACGGG
>JAESUD010000116.1 GCA_016763335.1 Emcibacteraceae bacterium
TGACGGTGATAGTCTGACGGTTACTTCCCCTACCGCTGCAAAAGGCACCGTATCCATAGTTAATAATAAAATAAGTTTCGATCCCGGCGCAGACTTTGATTATCTTAGCGCGGGTCAAACAACCGACTTGGTCATTAATTACGGTATATCAGACGGTAATGATACCGTACCTGGAACATTAACCATTACGATTACCGGTCAAGATGACACCGCCAATATAACCGGCAATATTTCCGGCAGCCTCACGGAAAACAGCTCAAGCATTTCAACCGGCGATCTAAACGCCAATGATCCTGATAGCAGTGAAGATAAGTTCATAACTCAAACAAACATAGCGGGCACTTATGGCAGTTTTTCAATAATGAAAATGGCAACTGGACTTATACAATTAATAATAACCTCGTCGCCGTTCAGCAATTAGATGATGGTGACAGTCTCAGTGAAACTTTTAATGTCGTAACTTTTGATAATTCCGACAATCAAGACATAACAATAACCATTAATGGTACCAATTTTGGCCCGGTTGTCGTTGCCGATACCGCCAACACGACTGAAAGCTCCAGCATTATTGTTGATGTGCTAGCCAATGATAGTGACCATGAAAATGACAGTTTAAGCATTACGTCCGTTTCCGTGGCAAATGGAAATGGAAATGTATCAATTGTCGACGGAAAAGTCAGCTTTGACCCCGGAACAGATTTTGATTATCTTTCAAATAGTCAGAGCGCCAACGTCGAAATTACCTATATTGTCTCAGACGGTAATAGCAGCACGACAGGAACATTAACGCTCACCGTTAATGGTGAAACAGATCAAACTATACTTTCTGACGGCAGTAAACTGACCTCATTATCCCTTTCCTCAAATCAGGTAACGCGTGGTAGTGACGGTGTAGAGTTTAACTTCGCCGTTGACGGCGCGCCCGTAACAATCACAATTGAAGTTACCGATACTTTTGGCAATGACCATCTATTCAGCGTCACCGGAACTGATGGCACTATGCTGCTTCCCATGGACGGTACAGAAAGAAATAAAGCAGGCTCATCTGAGACGAATATTTCCAATTACGAAATCACCAGTATTTATATTGAAGATGCCAACGGTGTCATAACCTATCTTACCATCGATAATCTAAACGAGTATAACTTTAACACAACTGTCAGTGTCAATTCCGGATCAATAAGCACTGATAATAGCCCGCCCGAGCTTTCCGACTTTGCCCTGACATCGGCAGCAATCACACTCGGCGACGGTGAAACGCCACAACTTCTCTCATTTGCTAAGCCAAATGGGTCGAGTGCCATTGACGGTGTTCTCGTAAAATTTGTTGATCAGGACGGTGTATTACACAGCAATTATATTGATGCCTCAAGCGGTACATTCTCATTATATTTCAACCCGGAAACATCACCGTCCGGCACCTATACTCTTTATTCCGTTGAAGTTTTTGGTACTGAGAATAACTCAAACTCATATTCTTTAAATGATATTCAAACCCAGTTTGGCGCTTCTGAAACCACCTTTACATTAACCAATCCCGACACTATTGATCTCTCATTACCATTAGAAACCCCGTTTACTTATATGGACGCTGAAACCCATAACACCACCGGCGACCCATTAATAGATGGCATTCTTTCCGGGCGTCAATTATCACCAAATCCGGGCGGTGAACCACTGATCATTACCTATAGTTTTGCCAGTCCAGAACTGAGTGTGTTTTTAAATGGTTATTCGGACACGGATTATGAACTTAGTCAAAATATCAGCCAGTTAACTGGTGAACAACAACAAGTTGTTCGTGACATGCTCGATAATATATCCCAAGATGTAAACATTGTTTTTGTCGAAATTCCCGATGACGGCAATTCAAGTGCCGGTCAAATGCGTTTTGCCTGGACCAATGGCGGTTCAGAGGATGTCTCAGGAACATTAGCCTGGGCATATTACCCGGGAAACACCCCTCATGCAGGCGATGTTTGGCTTATTGAAGGTGGCCTTGACGATCAAAGTGATATTGATACATCTGATTCACTTTTTGAAAGCACCATTCTTCATGAAATCGGCCATGCACTTGGCCTAAAACACCCTTTTGATATTGACGGCAATTTTGGTGTTTTACCCATTGCCTATGATGGTAATGATTATACTGTTATGTCATATGATACACTTGCCATTGAAGGGGCTTCCTATGATGATATTGCCATACCAACAGATTTGATGTGGCTTGATATTCAGGCACTGCAATTTTTATACGGCGCCAACACTTCCCAAAGCGGTGGTGATGATACCTACACAATTTTACCTGAAGAGTGGAATTATTTTGCCCTTTGGGACGCCGGTGGCACAGATACCATTGATTTCAGTTATTTCAGCAGCAATATTGAAATTGATCTTACACCGGATAGTTGGAATGATGTCGGTCTCGTTATTGATGTCGTCGCTGGCAGTAGCGGCAACCGTACTGAAACCCTGCACATTGCCCCCGACACGATTATTGAAAACGCCATCGGCGGCAGTGGCAATGATACGATTACCGGCAACAGTTCCAATAATATTATTGAAGGTGGCGCGGGTCAGGATGATATGTCTGGCGGCTCTGGTGATGACACTTTCATTTTTGACGGTAATTCAGACATTAACCTCGACAGCATCAATGGCGGCAGTGGCACGGATACGCTACAATTTAACGGGGCTATGTCCGCGCTTGATCTCTCTGATGTCAATGCCTCCAATATTGAAATCATCAATAGCACAAACACAAACCCACTTGATTTAACGCTTGATATCAATGATGTCCTTGATATCGCCGACAATAATAATATCCTCATTATTGCCGGCACAGATGCCGATACCGTCACCTCAACGGGTTCAGGATGGTCTCAAGTTGCCGATCAGGTTGTTAATAGCGAAACCTATCATGTCTATACATCCGGTTCTGCCACTCTGTTCATTGACGAAGACATTACCCAGTTCATCAGTTAATTATTCTGCAATAAACATATAACTCGAAAAATAATATGTTATAATTCCTGAAAAATAACAAAGAGTATAATATGAACCATGCATTTCTATGGTTGCCGCTTATGGCAATACTAGTCACTATTTTATCATCATGCAGTGAAAACCCTCCGGCAGGACCTGACCTGTCCGCTATAAATGAACGTGATATTGCATTTTTCAATGAAACTTATAATAGATGCAATATCAACAACAGTACGAACGATTGTAACTGCGTCGCCCGTGTTAATATCGACCACCGTACTGCCGCCTATAATACCTATAGCGCAGCCTATGATACCACCCATAAACCCGCACTCGGACAACAGATCAAAACACTTGGCGCCACTCTAATTGAAAAAACCGCTAACCGCTCTGATGAACGCGTCCTCGCCGCCCTTGAAGACGAGCTACATAAACTCGAACAAAAATTAGAAAACGGGCTTAATGATATCGAAAACTTCAACTTGCCATTTCTACCGCCAGGCGTCACTGATAACTGTAAGTTAGCCCTTTAAAGGCAGGTATCTGTGGTGCTTATTACCGGAATTTGGTTTTTTGTTTCTTTTTTGCTATAGTCATATAAATATAAACAGGGAATAAATTTGAAAACCATTCAAAATATCACAATAATATTAGGAACCATATTCGTTCTAGTCATCGCCTTTACAGGGCTTGATAGTTGGACAATTACTGAAAACAACAATGCTCATCATGAATATTTTGCCCTCGATCCTAATAATCCGAACGCTGAACCAATAAAGCTTAACGGTGAACTGGAACCGGTTGATTATACATTCCCAAACCAAAATGGCATCGATTTTTCAAAAGATGCCATCAGCAAAGCCATTCTTCTAAATATTCGCCGCGGCGACAATCTCGTACTCGGCCTGCTTTATGAACGTCTGGCCTATCTCGAATTTAATGATATGAATTATGGTAATGCCCGAAAGTCATATAACGCCGCGCTTGAACTTTATAATGATGACCATCAGAAACTACGTGCCGCGGAACTCCTCTCGCAGCTTGCCCATCTTGAGGCACGAACCAAAAATTACAACATAGCCAAATCATATTATGAAAAATCATCGCGCCTGTTTAGCCAATTAAACGCTCCCGTCCGTTCCGATTACACCAAAAAAATCGCCGCCCGTCTTCCTGTTGGTGATTGAACATAAGGTATTACTCACATAAACTTGATTATATTTATGCTTTTGTGATTTGAAACATAACCTTGCCCGCTATATCTATATGGCGAAGCTCCTTTGGTTTTATTGGCATTCTATCCCGTTCTATGCCTCCATGCATAACCGCAGGAGCTTCACCTTCATTTATTCAACCCATCACTGGCTAGTCCGCAGGCAGGGCTTGATCTAGGCAAGTATAATGATCATAATATGAGGAGCAAAACCGTGGCGAATAATATGCCATTATAAAATATCCCACTGGTGCCCATTGCGCCCTGTGGCATACAAAATTAAAATTTATTATCAATTTATTTATGTTGTCTAGGTAACTCGATAGTAATCTTCTTACGCACTTTATTCGTGCTAGACGCGCTCGTCATCAGTAATTGTCCATCACTCGTATAGCGAATTACACCTTGTTCCGGTTTTTTAGAGAGTTTTTCAAACGATTGGGCTTTTTTATGGGGATCAACATAATTATCACTATCATGGGATTTTCTAATTTCGTAATTTCGGACTATTTTCTCGCATTTTCCGACCACACTCTGCACTTTGTCATGCATTAATGAAAATTCTTGAACTTTTTTCTTATATTCCTGCAAAATATCCGGTGCCTTTGCCAGCACAACTTTATTAGCGGCAAAATCCATTATTTCCTGCTCTGAAAATAACTCCGGCTGATCACGCATAACCTGTTCTGCTTCCGCCATACCATTTTGGGCGTAAAAAAGCATGATATCCATGGTTTGCTCGCCCTCAACCAAATCCTCTTTCACATTATTATCTAATATTATCGGTCGTTTTTTTATCATATAAAACCATACCTGATGAAAATCAGGAAACCTCTCTCTTCATCACCAGGTCGCCTTGGCCATTATACTTAAAAACTTTGGCCTTCTTAAGCACGTCTTTAATTTCGCTTTTCGCCTGCTCATCACCCATCGATACAATTTCTTCACATTTCTGAAGAATTCCTAGCATCTTCTTATGCAGCGCATCATATTCATTCATTTTGGATTTATAACTGTCAATCAGATAAGGAGCTTGTTCAAGCATATTTTTATTCTGCGCCAGCGCCGCTTTTTCTTCGGCAGTGAATAAATCCGGCGTTTCTGTCAGTGACTGTTCGGCACTTGCCATTCCGGCCTTGGCATAATGAAGCAACATATCAGGCGTATTGTCTTGCACCTGTCCGGACGAACTTTCTTTTTTACGGCCAAAAACCACTGGTTTTCTTGCTCTCGCCATTTTCTGTACCACTGTAATTTTCCTTATGGATATAATTAACAGTAGTTTAAGGCTAATTCCTTAGAAAAAAGTAAATAAAAATCAAATCTTTAAAATCTATTTTAATATCCGGGATATCTATTTTAATATCGGGTGTTTATCTTGAAATTGCACCACTTCTTCATGTGAAGCCTTCCTATATAAATTTGCATCGTCTTTCAAGAATAATAACGCTTCCCTTGACTTACTCACAAGCCCCCCATTTTCAGAATACCCGCTGGTAACAATAAAATATCTCCCCAAATTTATTCCCATAAATACCTCTTTTTATCAATTGAACATACCTCTACTCAAAGCTATTATTACTTGCGACCAGCCGTTTGCGGGGCTTTAAGCAAGCTGTACATAGTTTAAAGTATTCATCATTCACCTGATGATAGTGAGTAACGGTTCCAGCCGTGAAAGCCCCCGCTTATGGTCAATAATTACCACCATTTTCC
The DNA here is from genome assembly GCA_016763335.1 of Emcibacteraceae bacterium. Lineage (GTDB taxonomy): Bacteria > Pseudomonadota > Alphaproteobacteria > Sphingomonadales > Emcibacteraceae > Pseudemcibacter. The sequence continues at coordinate 5,915 of JAESUD010000116.1, forward strand.
GGTCGCTTATTCTCCCACATAATCTACTTATAATAAGCATGATCGTCAATTAAAAAATTCAACAAAAAATATTTTTTTCTATCTATAAATTATATAATTCTTATATAAGATAACGATAATGCTGAAATAATTGAATTTACGAAGAAATTATTTATTTATTAAATTACCAATAATTCTACTTATAATTGCATTACAATCATTAACAAAAAATTACATAAATTAAACCATTGCGGGCAATCATTTGATTCCAAACATAATATTGAGATCGAATAAACTCCGTCACAGGTCGCTAAATCAAGGCGTGTGGGTAATCAGCTGTTAAATTCAAATGTAATATCTTTCTGCTCGCCGTTTTTAAGCATTGAAAGTACAATTGTCTGGCCATTTATTTCAAGTGCCCTGATAAGTCTGATCGCGTGGTTTCTATCAGTAATTTTATCGTCATTTATGGCTAATAGCACATCACCCTGCACGATATCCGCAAGAAACGCTGGTGAATTACTAAGCACAACATCAATAATAGTGCCGGTATTCCTGCTATGCATTGCCCGTTCTTGCTGGTTTAAATCCCGTAGAATGAAACCAAGCTTATGAACCTGGTTGGATTTGACCATATAAACCGCCCACTGGTCAAAATTGTCATAATGACGCATATAGGGCACCGTAATAGTATCGCGCACCGTCACCGCCTCCTGAACAGCAACCCGTTCACCGTTAACGGTTTTTACCCGGCTAACAAATACGGTGGTATAAACATCCTGATAATCATATTCAATCCGGCTTTCTGTATCGGTATATTCTGATGATACAACCACATGTGTCGCCATGACTTCCTTGGCCTGCCTAACGGCATTTTGTTCACTTTCCTCAAACCCGTTAAAGGCACTCTCACCAATAACCACATAATTATGCTCGCGATATTTCATTACATCGCGGTCAATGTCATTTGATCTGATTAAAATTGGTTCCTGTTCCACACCAAGCATCACCACATTTGACGCAATTTCCGGTGTAAGATAACCACGATAAGATGACCCAAACTGCCCTGTTCCGCAGGCCGAAAGCATTAATAACGCTGATAAACAAACAAATATTCTCATTACAAACCTCATTTCTATATAATAAGGATATCCGCACTTTGATTAATGGAAACTGAATATTTGCCTAAGAATTAAAATACTGCTGTAAAAGCAGCTTCCACTGGCCAATGAACGCCTCATAATCACCCTGCCCGTGGTCATTAATAAAATCCCGGCCTTTATCGGAAAGCGCGATATAATCATAGCCAACCGTTACCAATGTTCGCCGCGCTGACATTTCCTTGCAGCGCACTGAAACCACGGCGATTTTATCCTCTGGTTCAACTTTATAAAACTGAACAAAGTGTTTTTTCGGCTCGAACCGTTTAACCAGCCAAATGGCATTGGTTGTGGCAAAATCATGGTTTTCGGTCATAAATACATAATCTTCATAAAGCTCAGTACCGCCTGTTACACCAACATAATCCCAATCAGGCACCCAAAGTTTCTCGCCTTCCGCAGAAAAGAGCGGAAACAGAGTTTCTGCACTCTCGGCCATTTCAAACGAAGCTTCAAATTTCTTAGTTGTCATAATATTTACCCGTTCATTTAAGCTTTACAAGGTATATTGCCCGGTGATTATATATCGAAAATTCCTTTGCATAAGGTACCGCTATGGGGTTGGGAACACGGTCATATACCGTTCTACGGTAATATCCGTTATAGGCCACTCCTACCGGAATATAATCAACATTTTCATAAAATTTATAAGCCTTTTTGCTGCCGACATATAAATATTTTCTCTGTATTAACACATGCGTTACTTTAAGGTTTTTTGCCACCTTAAACGCCCCATTGGCCTTTTTTTCTGGGCCGTTAAATATGCTCTCGCCAACCACAACATAATTCTGATTAATGAAACTCTCGAGATCACCCTCTATATCATCCGTAAAAATAAGTTTCGGACTAGCCCTCTCATTTAATAAATAAGCATTAATCAGTGTGGGCTGATCTGGCCTTGCCTTATATGACGCACCATACCACTCCGGCCCACCGGCGCATGAACTAAGCAAAAGCAACAAACTTGATACAGTCATATAAAATAAATATCTCATACCCTAAATCTATTCCCTTTACGGCAACTTTTCAAGAAAGCTCTTGAAAATATTGAAGGATTATGCGAAACACTCACATCTTAAAGGTGGTGCGGTGGCGGAGAGGCTACGCAACGGATTGCAAATCCGTGTACACCGGTTCAAATCCGGTCCGCACCTCCATTTCCCCCAAACTCCATCCTTCCCTATAATGCAATAGCTTGACCTTCATCAATTAAATCAATTGTAAGACCTGCATAATCATCCATGATATTTACAAATAGATTGGGCGGTATATGCAAATAACATTTCTTGGCGCGACGGGGACGGTTACCGGATCAAAATATCTGCTTGAATATCGCCATAAAAAAATCCTTATCGATTGCGGTTTATTTCAAGGGTTTAAAGAATTAAGACTTAGAAACCGTGAAAAACTGCCTATTGATCCGGCGCTTATTGATGCCGTGATCCTGACCCACGCTCATATTGATCATTCCGGTTATATCCCGTTACTGATAAAAAATGGCTTTAAAGGTAAAATCTATTCATCGGTCGCCACTTTTGATCTGTGCAAGATATTATTGCCCGACAGCGGTTATTTGCACGAAGAGGACGCAAGACGCGCCAATAGATATGGCTATAGCCGCCATTCACCCGCCCTCGCCCTCTATACCCGTGAAGATGCCCTCACATCACTTAAATACTTTAAAACTCTTGATTTCGGCATGCCTCACTATTTTGATGATGATTTTCATTTTACCTTAAGCCGCTCTGGCCATATTCTTGGTTCCGCTTTTATTTCCATTAAAGCCGGTAAAAAAACCATCAATTTTTCCGGTGACCTAGGCCGCCCCAATGATCCGCTGATGAAACCACCAGCAAAAATTCAGTATACAGATTATTTATTAATCGAAAGCACCTACGGCGACCGCCTGCACGGTAAAGCTGATCCCTGCGAAGAGCTCGGTAAGGTGATAAAAAGCACCGCTGCCAAAGGCGGCACTATCTTAATCCCCACATTCGCCGTTGGCCGCACCAGAGCATCCTATATTATATCTATAAATTAAAATCGCGCGCTGCCATTCCTGATATTCCGGTTTATGTGGATAGCCCCATGGCGACCAACGCCACCAACCTTTTATGCAAACATACGTCTGAACATATCCTATCTGATAATATTTGCCGCGAGGTTTGCAATATTGCTGCCTATACCCGCACCGTTGAGGATAGCAAAGCCCTTAATAATTCACCAATGCCCAAAGTTATCATTTCGGCCAGTGGCATGGCCACCGGTGGCCGGGTATTACATCATCTTAAAAATATTATGGGAGATCCTAAAAATACCATTTTATTCACTGGCTTCCAAGCTGGCGGCACGCGCGGCGAACGTATTATAAAGGGCGAAAAACTAATCAAAATTCACGGAAATATGTATAGCCTAAGGGCAAATGTGCAAAGCCTGCAAAATATCTCCGCTCATGCTGATTATAGTGAAATATTATCATGGCTGCATAATTTCAAAAAATCACCCAAGCAAACCTTCATCACCCACGGCAACCCTGCCGCCGCCACATCCTTAAAAGAAAAAATTGAAAGTGAGCTAGGCTGGCATACAACTATCCCCGAATATTTGGAAACGGTAGTATTATAATTTTGATGTCACAAAAATAACAAGTCGCTTTTAAACTTCACCGTGATGAAGGGGCAGTGTTATATTCACTGTGGTGCCCACATGTTCAGTACTTTTAATATCGATGCTGCCATTATGAGCGTCTAGTAATGATTTTACGATCGAAAGACCAAGCCCCGTGCCCGGTGCGCTATGCTCGGCGTCTGATTGCCCACGGTAGAATGGCTGGGTGATATTGCCAAGGCTTTCTTTCGAAGTACCAATGCCATTATCAATTATTGAGATATTTACATTTTCAAAATTTTCCGAAACATTAAGGATCACCACCCCGCCCTGCAACGAAAATTTAACGGCATTGGATAACAGGTTAATAAGTATCTGTTTAACAGACCGAATATCCGCAAATAGCGTTGATATATTTCCGGCAATATTAACCTTTATCATAATCTGTTTTTTCTCGGCTAATATATTTATCGCGCTTAAACAATGAAGAACCGTTTCTTCAAGATTAATTTCTTCTTTTAAAATTGTCCGCTTTTCGGCTTCAATTTCTGAAATATCTAGCACATCATTGATTAAATCCAACAAATGACGGCCACTATTATATATATCTTCAATATATTCGGCATATTTCGCGTTACCGATTTTACCGAAGCTTTCGGATTTTATAATTTCGCTAAATCCTAATATGGCATTTAACGGCGTTCTAAATTCATGGGACATCGTCGCAAGAAAATTTGACTTCACCTTGCTCGCTTCCTCGGCCATACGCTTTGCTTCCGCTAAGGAAACAAAAATTTCATGTTCCATTGTCACATCACGACTTACCGCCACCACTTCAATCACTTCACTAGGGTTTTCAGTGCTAAAAATTGGTGCAGAATGTTGGCTCATGCGGCGTTTGATACCATCAAAGCAGGTGATATTATATTCAGAATTCATGGGCTGACCAGCATAGGCCGCATCCACACTTTGCTTGAAAACATTATGATATTCCAGATCAACAATATCCAGCATTGACGCCCCGCGAACCTCGTCGATATTACCAGCATTAACCAGTTTAATGCCAGCAGCATTAATGGTTATCAATTTATAATCACGACTGATTATTTTCACACAGTCCGGTTGACTATTAAGGACCGCTTCAAGGCGAGCAGCCGAATTCCCATATGAAGAAAAATCATCATCCTGGTGGAAATATTCCAATTTATTCACTGAATTATGACGCCCCATAAGAACACCCCGTTTGTTGGAGATGAAATATATTAGAAATTCATTAACAGATTGTTACGTCACCCTTTAAATACCTTGTTTTATTGCTAAAGCTATATTAGATATAACAAAATTAAAATTGGAATATTTGATGTTTATAAAGCTTGTTATATTTTTAATAACCATAATCTGTTTTTCCACCAATTTTTCATTGGCGCAGTCAAATGAGGATAGCATCACCGCATCGGTTAAACAGTATGACCTTGCCAATATTGCCATGATGAAAAAACAGGATCAACAAGCATATGAACATTTAAAAAATGCCGCCTCCCTTGATCCGTCAAATTCTACTTTTATCAATAGTGCCGGATATATGGCCATGCATTTGGGGCATTTCGATATTTCATTGAATTATTTAAATCAATCACTTACTCTTGATAAAGCTAAATTCGGCGAGAACCATCCTAATGTCGCTTCTATTCTCAATAATATGGGGTCGGTTTACAGCAAAATGGGTGATGATGAAAAAGCTGTAAGCTATTATGACGAAGCCTATAAAATTATCGCTGGCAAACTTGGAGAGAAACACCCGCAAGTGCTTAATATCAAAAAAATACGAGATCAAGCAGCAGCGAGAATTAAATAAATAATACCCGCATTTCTATTCCATTGATTTAATATGAATTATTCGATATCGCCCCACACGGCAATTTCATTGCCACTTGGTTCGGTAAAATGAAAACGCCTGCCGCCGGGAAACGAAAATATTCCTTTAACAACAGTACCACCGGCTTTTGAAACTTTACGTTCAGTTTCTTCAATATTTTCACTGTAAAAAACAGCTAATGCAGCGCCATTTTCTGTTTTTGATGAAAGTTCAGATTTATAAAAACCGCAATCAATACCCCGTCCCTCATAAGCGGTGTAATCCGGCCCATAATCGGTAAATTCCCAGCCAAACACTTGATTAAAAAAACTTTTTGTCGCTTCAAGATCGTTTGCAGCAAATTCAATATAATTGATTTTATGATGACGTGAGCGTTTTACGTTCACTTTTTCCTCCATATTTATATAATTGCTATGACAATAAGACCAACAGAAACTTCCCAAAAAGCAACTGATTTATGCCAATATCAATGTTGTCCCGTAATTCTAATTAACCCTATACTATTTAGACCCAGTTATAAATATAACAATATTTTCAATGCCATACCATAACTTAACTCAAAAAATATGACTAACTAACTATAGAATAGTAAAATGCAATAAATATTCAAACGAATTCTTTACTATATTTTTACATAACCTGTACTATTCTAGCAATTAAATTAGAACACTATATTGATTACATTGTTTTTTATCCATATTGCCGTTTTAAAATTAAATTATTATCCTTGGGGGGTATATATAAAATGTTCAAAATATCAGTTTTTATAACGTTAATAGTTTGGGTTTTTAATTCTGGCTGGTCCGTTGCACAGACAAATGACATAAAAATTGAAAGCCCTTCGCAAAACTCCCCTGAAGACCCCAATGCAATAATCCAATTTAAGGTCGCTAAAGACAGTCTTGAAAATGGCGACGGCCAATTAGCCGGAAAATATTTTGAAAAAACAATAGAGCTCGCCCCAAAAAATCCGGAATATTTTTATGAGTTTGGCCTGCTTTATGCCGGTTTTGATATGACCGACGACGCTATTAATTTATTACAACAAGCCCGTTCAGTTTACCATGAATATAATATAGACAGACCAAAACTTCTGGCTTACATCTGGTATCATCTCGCCGCACAATATGACGTTAATAAACAATATACAGCAGCCATAAACTTTTATGACCGCAGTCTTGAATATTATAATGAACATGAACCTGACAATCTTATCTCTCGTGCCGTAATAACGATGGCAATCGGTGACCTTTATACAAATCAACAAAATCACCGAATGGCAATCCACTATTATCAACAGTCACTTGAAACTGATTTAATAATTCAAGAAATTAAAAATTATAATGTTCCAAAACTATATAGTAAACTTGGAAGTCGGTTTAGCTGGATCGGCGACTTTGAAACAGCAATAAATTATTATCAGAAGGCCATTGATTATGTAGATCAACATTTTAACGGCATTAGTAGTAATCTGCCCGAATATCTTTCTGGATTAGGGTTTGCAAATCGTTCAATGGGAAAATATCAACTGGCCATTGAATTATTTGAGAGAGCCGTGGATTTTGGTAAAATAGCAGTGGAAACATTCCGTCCTCTTGGCCCCAAAAGTGACACTTTTCTTAAAGTACGGGCAAACCTGATCCTTGCCAAGACCGGGCTACAAACCACTCAAAATGGTAAATTGGGAAGTGAAAAAAAAATAACCTATCAAAATGCCCTCTTGGAACTTGATAAAAACCCTGAAAGCCATATGGCGCTTTTTTTTGCTGGCTCTAGTGCAGCCGCGCTTGATTATAATGAAATGGCTATAAAACATTTTTCAAAAGCTGCCGAAATTTCAGCCAATGAAATGGGCGAGAACCACTATACAACCGCCCTCAATCAACATGGATTAGGTCGAGCATTTTATTATTTAGGTGAATATGAATTATCGCTTAACGCTTATGAAGACGCTTACCAAATAATCAAAAAAGGATATGGTGAAAACAACGGATACCTTGTCAAAATTCTTTACGGAATGGGTAATACATATGTATCAATGGGCAATTATGAATTGGCCATTGATGATTTTAGTACTGCAATTACCCTTGCATTAGAATTTGACGAAGATGACGATATTTTACCTTACATCATGTTTGATCTTGCCAGAGCATACGAAAATGCAAGCGACCATGAGAATGCGCTTGATTTTTATAGTAAGTCATCACAAATTTTAATGCGCGATTATGGTATCGATTATCAACTTATCACCCGTATTTGGCATAATATGGGCATCATCCATTATCAACTGAGAGAAGCAGATAAAGCTCTTAATTTTCTGGAATTTGCAAAAGATAATTACCTTAAAGCTGCTGAAAAAGATGACACTTATTATTTTTCCACCAATCAAGACCCCAAATATGATCCTAAAATAATTGATACATGGTATTATCTTTCGCTCGCCCATGCCCTTAAGGGCGATTATGATGCCGCACTTACAGCCATGCATAATGCCCTTGATATGACCATTAAACGAAACGGGGTCGACGACTTAAAAGTCGCCATATATAAGGAACGCATAAGCAACCTTTATCTTGTAAAAGAAGAATATGAGAAAGCCTTTAAATATTCTTCAGAAGCCCTTGACCGTATACTAGAAACATTTCCACCTAATCATAGCAATGTCGCTCTCTACTGGATGGCGATCGGAAAAGCTGTCCATGCGCAGGAACAGTATAATTTAGCAGAAGATTATTATCAGCGCGCCTTGAATAGTTATAAAAGTGAATATCACGTTTCAGACCCGGCATTGACCGAACTGTGGGATAAAATTGCCGATAACCTGTCCAAAATGGGCCGTAAGGAAGAGGCGCTAGATATATTACAAAAACTCCTGGCAAATATAACCGATCAAGGAAAAGGCGACGCCCCTAATACCGTTAATATTACAAGTAGCATAGCCAATATTCTCGCCGTTAGTGGCCGTTATACAGAAGCGGTATATTTCTATGAACGTACATTAAGAAATCACATTGCCACTCTCGGCCCTAGCCATCCTAGAACGTTGGACGTGCAAGAAAACCTCCAAATCATCTACAGCAGAATAAAAAAATCCGAGCAAAGCAATTGATTGGAACCAAACGCTTATATTATAACTGCAATCCGATTAGTATAAGTCCGATAACCGCAATGAGCCAACCAATTGAGCGTAACGCCCCTGGTCCCGTAATATAAAATATCAGGTGAACAATACGTCCGGCCACAAATAATTCAGCCCCCAGTGCCGTCATACTGTTATTGGCACCCGTTAAATGTGCGGCAATAACCAAAATAATAAAAAGCGGTAAATATTCGAAATAATTGTAAAGTGATCTTTCCGCACGTCCGCCCCATCCGGACAGTTCCACTGATTTATCCCGCTGGAAATTATCGCCTTTAAAATCATTTTGTTTATTTTTGGCTGATGCTGTAACAAATCCTTGCACAATCACCAATATACCAGACGCAACCAGCATCCATAATTCAATAGTCATAAATATATTTCCTGTATTTTATTTATCTTTTATAATCACCAATAAATCCTTGGCGTCTACCTGATCACCTGATGCGACAAGTATTTCGCTAATGATGCCGTCTTTTTCCGCATGCAGAGTAGTTTCCATTTTCATGGCCTCAATGCTTAGGAGTAAATCACCTGTGGTAATTTTTTGCCCGACTTTGATTGCCATATTGGAAATCATCCCCGGTAGTGGTGCACCGATATGGTTTGAATTTCCACTTTCCGCTTTTTTATTTTCCTTAATGGCGACCGTGGCATCATTTTTCTTAACTTTAATCACCCGTGGTTGGCCGTTAAGTTCATAAAACACCTCAACCGTACCATCATCATGAACATCACTAATTGCCTGACAACGTATAACAAGGGTTTTCCCTGCTTCAAGGTCGACCATAATTTCTTGAAACGGCACCATGCCATAAAAATACACATTGGTCGGAAGATGGCTAATCGGACCAAATTTTTCGCGAGTTTTTGCAAATTCCGCATAAACCTTTGGATACATCAAATATGATGCAAGGTCGAGATCGCCTACTTCCGCTTCCGATGCTTCTTTCGCATCCTCGCGGTGCTGTTCAAGATCAGCCGGCGGCAAGCTTAATCCCGGTCTTTCGGTGAGGGGCTTTTCACCTTTCAGAATTTTTTTCTGTAATTCTGGTGGAAAACCGCCGTGTGTCTGGCCAAGTTCGCCTTTAAACAGGCTGACAACACTGGCGGGAAACGCAATATCTTTATTGGGGTTTTCGATATCTTCCGGTGTTAAATTACCCGAAACCATCATAATCGCCATATCGCCTACGACTTTTGATGAAGGCGTGACCTTGACAATATCCCCAAACATGCGGTTTACATCGGCATAGGCCTTCGCCACCTCATGCCAACGTTCCTCAAGTCCCATACCCCTCGCCTGTTCTTTTAGGTTCGTGAACTGTCCACCGGGCATTTCATGCAGGTAAACTTCGGACGCACCGGCGCGAATATCACTTTCAAACGCCATATATTGCCGTCTAACCAGTTCCCAATAATCTGAAAGCCTGCGAATGGTCGCATTATCAAGCCCCGTATCGCGCGGCCCGCCTTTAAGCGCCGCAACGATAGAACCAAGGTTTGGCTGCGATGTTAGGCCGCTAAAGCTATCCATTGCCGCATCTGCCGCATCAACCCCCGCCGCCGCGGCGGCAAATACACTGGCGGCACTGATGCCGCTGGTATCATGGGTATGGAAATGAATGGGAATACCGACCTCATCCTTGAGCGCCGATATCAACCTTGTCGCCGCTGCCGGTTTAAGAAGCCCTGCCATATCTTTAAGACCAAGGATATGCGCGCCCGCTTTTTCAAGGCTTTTTGCCATATCCACATAATATTTTAGGTTATATTTTGCCCGGTCCGGGTCATCAATATCGCCAGTATAACAAATCGTACCTTCGCATATTTTACCGCTATCAATAACGACGTCCATGGCCACACGCATATTTTCGACCCAGTTAAGGCTATCAAATACCCGAAATATATCGACGCCGGCATCCGCCGATTTCTCAATGAAATATTTAATGACATTATCCGGGTAATTGGTATATCCAACCCCGTTTGACGAGCGCAGCAACATTTGTGTTAATATGTTCGGCGCTTGCTTTCTGATGGCCCTGATCCGTTCCCACGGACTTTCGTTTAAAAACCGCATCGCCACATCAAATGTCGCCCCACCCCAACATTCAAGTGATAATAAACCCGACATTGAATGGGCATAAGCCGGGGCAATTTTCACCATGTCATAACTACGCATCCGTGTTGCCAGCAATGATTGATGGGCATCACGCATAGTGGTATCGGTAATCAGTAATTTTTTCTGATCCAGCATCCATTTAGCAAAACCCTCAGCCCCAAGTCGCTCAAATATATCGCGCGTTCCCTCAGGAATAGCGGTATTTATCGGTGATGGTGTCTTCGGAAGCGGGCTTTCGATCGGTAGCCTTCTACCCTTTACTTCTTTATTTCCGTTAACGGTAATTTCAGAAATAAAATTAAGTAATTTGGTAGCTCTGTCTTTTCTCGGTTTAAAATTAAAAAGCTCCGGTGTCTGGTCAATAAACCTTGTGGTATAGGTGCCGTCAAGGAAAGTCGGATGATTAATCAGATTTTCAAGAAAATTCAAATTGGTCGCCAGTCCGCGAATACGGAACTCGCGAAGCGCCCTTCCCATCCGCTTAACGGCCTGTTCCGGATCCGGTGCCCATGCCGTAATTTTTTCAAGCATACTGTCATAATAACGGTTAATAACCGCCCCTGAATATGCCGTACCGCCATCAAGACGAATACCGAAACCCGTCGCGCCGCGGTAAGCCGTAATGCGTCCATAATCCGGCACAAAATTATCTTCTGGATTTTCCGTGGTAATGCGGCACTGAAGGGCAAAACCATTAAGCTTAATATTTTTTTGCTTCGGCACACCGGAACGCTTACTGCCTATTTCTTCTCCGTCGGCGATAAGTATCTGCGCTTTTACCAGATCTATTCCCGTTACCTGCTCGGTAACAGTATGTTCCACTTGAATGCGCGGGTTAACTTCAATGAAATAATATTTTCCCGTATCCACATCCATTAAAAACTCGACCGTACCAGCATTAGAATAATTCACAGATTCTGCAATTTTTATCGCTGATGCACATAATTTTGCGCGTTCATCATCCTTCATAAATGCCGCTGGCGCGCGTTCAATGACTTTCTGGTTGCGCCGCTGAACCGAACAATCCCGTTCAAATAAATGTACAATATTACCGTGACTGTCACCAAGTACCTGAACTTCGATATGACGAGCCCGTTCGATCATTTTCTCAAGATATACTTCATCCTTGCCAAGTGCACTCGCCGCTTCGCGCTGTCCCTCAATAACCAGACTTTCAAGCTCATCCGCGCTTCTGATCACCCGCATGCCGCGGCCACCACCGCCCCAA
>JAESUD010000117.1 GCA_016763335.1 Emcibacteraceae bacterium
GCGGTTTAAATCTGGCACGTTCTGCAATGCCGCCGGAAATAATAGCGGGAATAGCGGCGGCAAATGTCATCAGGAAAAAGAATTTTACAAGATCATATCCGCCCGCCGCGAAGGGGGAGTTTTCAGTGAGGCCGCTTATTTCCGCGGCGCTGCCGAGAAAGTTGATGCCATAAGCGACATTATAGCCAATGAAAAAATAAATAATGGTTGAAATGGCAAAATCAACAATAATTTTAACCAGAGCATTCACCTGATTTTTCTTTCGAACGCTGCCGACCTCAAGAAAGGCAAATCCTGCGTGCATCGAAAAAACTAAAATAGCGCCGATTAGGATAAAAAACATATCTGTGCCAGTTTTAAGTGATTCCACAATTATTCCTTTATATTTACAAAACTTCTCCCATGGATACTTCAAGAAGTATGCCATTCTGATAAGATGTTGAAATAAATACATTATTTTATAAATATGGCTTAGGGGGATAATTTTTATGCCTAAAAAATAGACAATTAATGAGTTGATAAAAAATATGGTTAAAAATTAATCATTATATTTACTAAACTTTTGAATAATATAATTGCATCCATATAATTGCAGATTTATAATATTGTTATGAATAAAAAATCACAGCTCATAAAGGCAGATTTGTTGATATCGGGTGCGGGTGTTGTCGGAATGACGCTTGCTTACTCGCTTGCCAACGCGGGATTACAAGTTGTAATCGTGGATACGTTAGATGTTAAAAAATCATTGAATGATGAATTTGACGGACGTTCTTATGCTATTTCCTATGCGCCGTATGTGATGCTGAAAACAATTGGGTTATGGGATAAAATTGGTAAGCATGCGCAACCAATCAATGAAATTCACGTAACAGACGGCGAAAGCCCGGTCTTCCTGCATTTCGATAAGGGAGAGCTAGGGGATGGGCCGCTTGGCCAAATGGTTGAGGTTAGGCATATACGCGCCGGATTATTTGAAGCCATTAATAATCATGAAAATATCACACTGCTTACGCCGGATAAGATCAGCAAAACGGAAAATTTCCCGGGCCATGTATTAGTGGAATTTGAAAGTGGTAAATCATTAGAGGTCGCACTGCTAGTGAGCGCTGAAGGACGCGGTTCTGTCCTTAGAGCGCAAAATGACATAAAAATTCGTGTTTGGGATTATAAACAAACTGGGATAGTTACGACCGTTGAACATGAACTTGACCATCAGGGAATTGCTCATGAAAAGTTTTTTGCAAGCGGTCCTTTTGCTATACTTCCGCTGCAAAATAATCGTTCTTCAATAGTTTGGTGCGAGCCGCCGGAACGGGCAAAAACCATCATGTCACTTCCGGAAAGATCCTTTAATGCAGAACTGACCAAAAAATTTGGTACGTTTTTAGGCGAAGTAAAATCGCTCGGTCTGCGTTGGTCATATCCCCTTACCATGCAGCTTGCTGATGATTATACGGCAGAGCGTTTTTGCCTTATTGGCGATGCGGTTCATGGTATTCATCCGATTGCTGGTCAGGGGTTTAATCTTGGCCTGCGTGATATTGCCGCATTAAGCGAGGTTTTGGTCGATGCGCACCGTTTAGGGGGCGATATTGGTTCCGAACTGGTGCTTGAAAGATATGTTCATTGGCGGCGCACGGACAATAATATTCTTGCGCTCGGTATGGACGGGCTTACGCGTTTATTTTCTAATGATAATCCGCTTGTTACTGTTGCCAGACGCGCTGGGATTGCTGCCATTGAAGAAATGCTGCCGGTAAAAAAGTTTTTCATGCAGCACGCGCGTGGTACGGCTGGAAAGCTTCCAAAACTTCTTCGCGGCGAAATTCTCTAAAAGACCTCCTTGAAAGGGACACATTGTCTATTTACTCTTACCCAATGATTAGAATAATTGTTATTTGTTTTATATGTCTTGTATCTGCGCCTTATTCTTTTGCGCAGGAGACGCAGAATTGCATAGAAAAGTATGAAATTGATAAAAAGTATACCAATATTTTATGGTATGCTAACCGGATGGGCTTTTCGCGGACAATTGGTCGATTTGAAAAATTTGAAGGATTTATCGAACTCAATAGCTGTGATGCAAGTAAAAGTAAAATTTATATTTCCATTGATACGACCAGCATAACCAGTGGTGTTGATGAAATCGATAATCAGTTAAGAAGTAAAGTTTTCTTCGATGTAGAAAATTATCCGGAAGCGATCTTTGAAAGCACGGGTATTACTCTTACCGAAAAAAATAGGGCGGATATAAAAGGTAATTTTACCATGCTTGGTAAAACCAAAGAAATTAGTTTGAATGTAAGATATAACAGGCGGGCTATTGACCCGATTATCAATCAGATGAGAGCGGGATTTTCCATTAAAACCACGCTAAAACGGTCAAGATGGGGCATGGATCAATTGTTGGCGTTTGTATCCGACGATATAAATATCGTCATAGAAGCGGAAGCTCTTAGGGTTTCTCCTTAGGGTAAAATTACTATTCTATTTCTCTGGCTTCCTCGACAAGCATAATGGGAATGCCGTCACGAACTGGAAAAGCTAGCTTAGCTTTTTTGCTTATGAGTTCTTGTGCGGCTTCATCATATGTAAGCGCCGTTTTCGTGATGGGACAGGCCAAAACATCTAAAAGTCTTGGGTCAAGTTTACCGTAATTTATTTTATTGTCTGCCATCATTTAAACCTTAATGAATAATATTGTCGGATGATTTACTTCAAGATATTTTATCATGAAAGTTATGAAAATAAAAGACTGGATAGTTTTCTGCGGGCTGTGAGCGTAAACGGGTCCATAGCCCCGGCTATTTCAAAAAACTTTACCAGTTGTTTGCGTGCGCCGTCATCCTGCCATTCTTTATCTGTTGCGATAATATGTAGCAAATGATCTGCCGCCTCATCGCGCTGATCTGTCGCCCATAGTACCAGTGCAAGATCAAAACGGGCTTGATGATCATCTGGATTATTTTCGCTGACGGATTTTAACGTTTCAATATCGCCAATATCATCAAGTTGTTTGGCAGTATCAAGCGCGGCCATTGCGGCACTAATTAATGGATGGTTTTTATCCGTTGCGCCGTAAAGCACTTGATCGGCATTTTCAAGGTCGCCTAATTTTATCAGTGTATTGGCAAGGCCCGAAATGGCGATTATGTTGGTTTGGTCTAATTGCAGTGCTTGCGAATATGCGCTTCCTGCTTCTTCCATATTACCTGCTTCATATGCCTGACCTGCTAATTCAAGAATTCCTTCAATTTCTGACGGTCCCATGTCCGGGGCAATTTTAGCAATAAACTCACGAATTTCAGTTTCTGTTTTAATGCCGGAAAAAGCATCAACCGGGCGTCCTTCGACAAATGCGACAACTGTTGGTACTGAGCGTATTTGCATCTGTGCGGCGATTTCCTGTGCTTGGTCGATATCAACTTTGGCTAGGATAACCGCACCGGCGGCTTCATTTACAACTTTTTCTAATATGGGGCCGAGTGTTTTACAGGGCTCACACCAAGGGGCCCAAAAGTCAACAAGGACGGGGACTCTCGTTGATTGTTCAATAACCTGACTGGCGAAGCCGGACGTATCCACATCAATGATATAAGGTGACTTTGTGTCGGGGGTTGAATTTCCCTGGTCTTGCATGGGGTTCTCTTTAAAGTTGGTCAAAATCTATAATGATTGGGGTAAAGCCGAAATGTTCAATAAACTTAATCAGATCGTCTTTATGAATATTGGTGGTCGCTTCGTTGTGAAGCGGATGATAATTAAGGGTTTCATGTTCAAGCATGCCTTTATCAAGGACAACGATTAAATCTTTATTTGTAACGTTAATAAGGGAGAATGGTGTGACAGAACCGGGAGTGATGCCAAGCATGTCGACCATCCGTTCGGCGCTGGCGAAACTTAAGCGCCCAACATTTAATTGACTTGATTTAAATAACGCCTTCATATCCACCTTTCTATCTTCAGCTAACATGGCAAGGATGAAATTGTTTTTCTTATCTTTTAAAAAAAGGTTTTTGCAATGGCCACCGGGTATTTCGCCCCTGAGTTCCCGTGAGTGTTCAACAGTAAAGAGTGGCGGATGGCGAAATGTCGTTGTTTTTATTGAAAGATTATCCAAAGTTTGGAATAAATCGTCTTCAGTAGCAGGCATATTTCTTCTCTGAATTTAAAAGGATGTTGTTTAAAAAATTTATACCTCTAGCGCGTCTGAGGACCAAGGGAAATTTTTTATAAGAAAGACTTGCAATTCAGAAATTGTTGCGTATATTCCCCTTCACAGACAACGATTTCGTTGTATGCATATCTTGGATATGCGGGCGTAGCTCAGTGGTAGAGCATCTCGTTGCCAACGAGAATGTCGAGAGTTCGAATCTCTTCGCCCGCTCCAATTTTCTCCCCTGCTTGATTTTTCAATATCTTTTAACGTGACGATTGCTCATTTTTATTTTAGCATTGCAGGCAAAATAATATTATGGGAGCGGCGCAGTTATGCTGAAAAAACTATTAGTTACGATCGGGTTATTGGCGCTAGCCTCATTATGCTTTATATATATCAGCAGAGATATGCTTTATAATTATGATGTTACTGCTGATCATAATTATGATTTTTCAGATAAGCAGGCTATTATAACACCGCTTCAGATCGAGAATGGCAGCCTAATACTTCCTGAAAAACAGGCCAAAAACAAATCATCATTTTTAAGAGTGTCGTTGAGTTCTTCTTTGACGGGGAAATTTATCAGGCCAAGTGTTGAAGTTTCTGATGGTGTTTTAACAGAAATGGAATTTTTTGAGCATGGTGTAGCGGGTGTTCGTTATTTGAATATCAGCAAATTTATTGAAAAAGGCACGCTCGAAATTCACTTTTCCGGAAATCATGCCAGCATCGCCGATGGTGCTGTGGAACTTATTCAGTTTGATAATATCTCCTTAGCAGGTAAGCGTGTGCTTGTGCTTGCACCACATCCCGACGACGCGGAAATTGCGGCATTCGGCCTTTATAGCAGCCATGATGATGTTTATGTGGTGACGGTGACATCCGGTGATGCGGGTCCGTTTATGTATGATGAAATTTATGATGATGAGGTCACCCATTATCTTAAGAAAGGCGAAGTACGCACCTGGAACAGTTTAACCGTACCGATGCTTGGCGGCGTTCATCCGGAACATATACTGAACCTTGGCTATAATGATGCCCGGCTCAAGAAAATGGCCTCGGACCGAGAGTTCGTTGCGGCCGGCCTTTATACGGATATTAGCGATATGGATACTTTCCGCCAGCAAAACTCATCAAGTCTGGCGGCAGGGCTTAAGGGGATTAATAACTGGCAATCGCTTGTCGCCAATCTGGAATATCTGCTTGGTGAAATTAAACCGGATATCATCATAACCCCCTCGCCGAAACTCGATATGCATAGTGATCATCAATATACCACCCATGCTCTGGTTGAGGCTTTAAAAAATATTGAAAGACATGATGGCCATTTATTGCTCTACACAAATCATCAGGCCGTCTTTAATGAACGTTTTCCTTACGGGGATGCCGGGGCGACCATATCACTACCGCCAACGCCAAGAGGCAGCAACCATTTCACCCGGTTATATTCCCATCCGATGACGCTGGCACAGCAACAAGGCAAAATACTGGCTCTTGATGGTCAGAATGATTTAAGGCTCGGTACAGATTTTCGCTTCCCCTTGCGCGCATTCGGCCAGGCCTTTGAAACATTATGGGCTGATTTAAATGGCTCAAACGAAAGTTATTTCCGCCGCGCCATTAGAAGCAATGAATTTTTCTTTGTCGTGGATATTGAAGATATTTATGATGATGAGAAGCTAGGGGAACTATAAATACATTGGCCTGCCAAGAATATTTTTAATATCGGGACGGTAGTTTTTTGTATCATAGAGACTATCAACAATCAGGCTGGGTTGTTCTTTTAGAACACAGTTATTATCAGTAACCTGATAATTGCCGTTGACGATGGCGGTCATTTTACCGAAGTTCTTTTGCTCAACCATTTGAATGGCCATAGTGCCGAAGGATGTAGCGACCAGTTTATCGAGCGCGTCTGGTTCACCGCTTCGTAACAGATAAGCGAGCGGTTGGGTTAGGACGCTGACATTATGACGATCTCTTAATTCATTATAGATCATGTCACCAATACCGCCGAGCTTTTCGTTACCGTAATGATCTTTATTGCCTTGATATATATTCTTGCCGTCTTTTAAAGTTACACCCTCGGCGACAACGGCAATGGCATATTTTTCTGAATTATTGTTGCGGTCAGCGATAATGAGCTCGCTGAAATGATCAAGATCAATCGGCACTTCCGGAATTAGCACCCGGTCCGCGCTCGCAATATGGCCGGATAGCAGTGCCGGTTCACCGCTATGACGACCAAATAGTTCGATAATGGCGATACGTTCATGGCTGGCGGCGGTGGTTCTGATTTTATTAATGCTATCGACGCAGCGGGTCACACAGGTGCTAAAGCCGATGCAGTAATCGGTGCCGTTTACGTCATTATCCATGGTTTTGGGGATGCTTATAACGGGGAATGTTTGTTTGGTAAGATGGGCGGCAAAACGCAATGAGCCATCACCGCCAATGGGGATAAGCACATCGATTTCCATATGATCCAATACTTTTAATATGTGGTCGGTGCAATCAAGTGTGCCTTCCTTGAATTTTGACGGTGGCATTTTGCCTTTTAAAAAATCCGGCAGAAACTCTTCGGCAATTTGCACGGGGTTAAAACGCGACGTATGTAAAAATGTACCACCAATATTTTCAATGCCCCGCAGTGCGGCGGTGGAAAGTGGAGTAGAGAGGTCTTTATTTTCGCCGTCAGGGTTATAATCAAATAGCCCTTTCCAGCCACGTTTAATGCCAACCGTTTGCCAGCCATTATTTTCAGCGCCCTTGACGATGGCTTTAATGCAGGCATTAAGACCCGGAACGTCACCGCCGCTGGTTAAAATACCTATTTTCATTATTCTCTCCTAGCCAAGTAAGCTGTGTTTTTTTAATTGATGTCGTAACTGATGATAACTTAAATTTAAATATTGTGCAGTATGTCTCTGATTAAATTTATTGGCCTTTAAGGCGTTTTGCAATAATTCTTTCTCGTAAATTTCAAGTGTTTGATGATAATCAAGCGGGCCTGTGTCTTGGGGTGGACGAGGAGCGTGTTCAATAGTGGTTATTTTCTTTCTTTGTTTAACGGGGCGGTATGGGGAATTGAAAGGATCAAGATTAAGCTGACTTACGGGTTCATGTTCATCTTCGGCGTAATATACTCCCCGTTCAACCACATTTTTAAGCTCCCGAATGTTGCCGGGCCAAGTGTAACTCATCATTTTATCAATCATATCTTCTGAATAACCGGGGAATGAATGCCAGTGTCGCTCTTGGGCGATTTTCTGACCAAAATGAAGTGCGAGGATAATGATGTCTTCTCTTCTTGCACGAAGTGGCGGTAACGTGATGACATCAAGTGCTAATCGGTCAAGAAGGTCGTGCCGAAACTCACCAAGGTCGGCGGCTTCTGGAAGATCAATATTTGTGGCGCCAATCAAACGCACATCTGTGTGTAATGTTTTATTACTGCCAAGGCGCTGAAAAGTGCCATATTCAGTGATGCGAAGGATTTTTTCCTGAGCGGTCAGTGATATTGTCGCAATTTCATCCAGAAAAAGCGTGCCTTTATCTGCTTCTTCAAAGCGGCCAATTCTTTTGCCTGTGGCGCCGGTAAAAGAGCCGGCCTCATGGCCAAATA
This sequence comes from Emcibacteraceae bacterium, assembly GCA_016763335.1. Taxonomy (GTDB): domain Bacteria; phylum Pseudomonadota; class Alphaproteobacteria; order Sphingomonadales; family Emcibacteraceae; genus Pseudemcibacter. The sequence goes on from JAESUD010000117.1 coordinate 7,788, forward strand.
GTTCGGACTCGAGTAGCGAATCCGGTAATGCAGCACAGTTAACCTGAATAAAATTTTGTTCCCAGCGCGGCGAAAGAAAATGTAGACGTGAAGCGATAAGCTCCTTACCGGTTCCCCTCTCGCCAATCACCAGAACCGACCGGTTATGGCCGGCTGCCTTACTGGTTTGCTCGATAATTTCCAGAAAAGACGGACTTTCGCCAATAATAATTTGTTGCTCACATGTCATTTTAAAAAAATATCAAATATTAGTGAAAAATACTAATAAATAATAAAATATATCATTATTGATGATTGTGCTATTTTGCAAATCTATATAATTATTATTATATTTCAATGGGTTATTAAAAAAATAAAAACTGGCATGGTCTGTGCAATGTAGTCGGCATGGGCCCGAGTAGGGGCAAATAAATTTTTGGAGATATAACAATGGGCATTTTTACCCGCCTTACAGACATCATTAATTCAAATATCACTCATATTCTCGATAAAGCAGAAGACCCGGATAAAATGATCCGTATGATGATACAGGAAATGGAAGACACGCTTGTAGAGGTACGTTCTTCTGCTGCGCGTGTCATCGCTGACCGCAAAGAGATTGACCGCCATATCGACCGTTTGCAAAAAGTTCAGGATGATTGGTATGCCAAGGCAGAACTCGCCCTTAGCAAAGATAGAGAGGATCTTGCAAATGCAGCACTCATTGAAAAAGCAAAATTGGTGGACATCGCTATTGAACTGGAGCAGGACCGTACTCCTTTAGCCGATGCCCTTAAAAAATATGAAGCCGATATCATGTTGCTTGAAGCAAAAATTAAAGAAGCGAAGCAAAAACAGAAATCTTTATATGAACGTCAAAATTCTGCCAGCTCGCAGTTGAATGTACGGTCAAAGATTTATGCCAACCGCATTGAAAATGTGCTTAACCGTTTTACATTGATGGAAAAGAGGGTGGAAGAGACTGAAAGTCGAGTGGAAGCCAGCGAGCTAGGCCGTGAAAAATCATTACATGAAGAATTTGCTGATCTTGAAGCCAATGAAAAAGTAGCTGACGAGCTTGCAGAGCTTAAGGCGAAGCTTGCGAAAGTTGACACGAAGGCTACAAAAAAATAATAAAAAGTATATCCTGATTAATTCAGGAGCTTGAAAGGATCAAGAATGGAAACAATAGCAATTTTATTTATGGTGATTGTCGCGCCACTTTGGATATTCCTTCATTATTCAACAAGATGGAAGTCAACCAAAACCATTTCGAATGAAGATGAAAATATTCTTGGTGAGTTATGGGAAAGTGCCGAACGAATTGAAAACAGACTTAATAATATTGAGAGGATTCTTGATGTAGAATCCTCTGAGTGGAGGAATAAGTAATGTATAATAATCATAAAACACCAAGTTATAAAAAACTCTATTTAGATAAGCAGAATGCAAAAATTTCCGGTGTATGTTCGGGACTTAGCGATTATTTTGGCATAGATCCGATCGTCTTAAGGATTGCTTCTATAATATTCTTTTTCTTAAGTGGTCCTTTTGTTGTGATCGCCTATATCGTTTTGGCAATTGTCCTCGATGCTAAGCCAAAGGATATGTATGAAAGTAAAAGAGAGGGTGAATTTTGGAAGTCCGTGAGAACAGAGCCATCAAACACGGTTCGTGATATACGGCATAAATTTCGCGATATTGAACGCCGATTACGCGCTGCGGAAGCCCATGTGACATCCCCGCAATATAATCTCCACCGCGAAATTAACGATTTGGATAAATGAATGGAAATTCTGGTCACACCAACGTCCGAAAACCCGTCGCGCGGTCTTTTAAAACTAGGTGATAAAGTATATCCCTGTGCGCTAGGTAAAAGCGGTGTCGTTGATATAAAAACAGAGGGGGATAATAAGAGCCCGGTTGGTCAGTTTAAGTTACGAAGTGTTTATTACCGATATGATAAATTAGATGAGCCGATATATTGTCAAGTACCTCTAATGGCGCTGCTAAAAGAAGACGGTTGGTGTGATGATCCAAAAGACAATGCGTATAATAAATCCGTTATGTTGCCTTATCATGCCAGTGCGGAAGCGTTATGGCGCGAAGATGACCTTTATGATGTTCTGGTGGTTCTAGGGTATAATGATGAACCGGTAATGCCGGGAAAGGGAAGCGCGATATTTATGCATGTTGCCAAAGATTTAAATGATAGTGATTATTTAGGAACACAAGGATGTGTTTCATTGACAAAATCAGATTTGTTGGAAATATTGCCGATATTAACACCGGATACATCGCTCAAAATCTCACTTGCTTAAAATTATATCTTAGCAGTCAAATGTTACTATGCTGGTATAGATATACCCTTTATTTTCAGGATACCGACGGCGTATTTTTAAAATTGCCATCGCTTCATTTTGAGCTTGAATCTGCACATACCTTTGATCGGCCCAACCATCATCCAACTGTTTATGGCTTTCACCCATTTGGACTAATTTTCTAACTTGTTCATTATATAATGAGAATTCGAATGTGTGTAAGTCTGTCGGCATCTTAATTGTTAACTCATTTAAAATTTTTCTCTTTTATTAAAGGTAAACTCTGGGATCTCGGTAATAGCTGTAATTTTAAAACCTCTGACCCGAGGGTATCTTGACCTTATTTTTTTGATCACATTTCTGATACTTGCGGCGGGTAATTCGATATAACGACTATCGGCCCAGCCATCATTCAATCGAGGATGTGTTTCATCAAATTCAACTAATGCACGTACTTCCGTATTGTACATCACTACTTCGTATATATTAGTGTTTCTTTTTTCTTTAATTTTAACGTCATTCATTATTAGGCATTCATTATCTTAGTTTTTACATTGCTTCGGCGACTTCCCCAAGAATGAACCCCAACTTTTCTGGATGTTTCCGGCGACAGATCGTAATGGCTTCATCCGATGTATGTGCGCGAATGACGATTAAGTGTGTATCGGCCCAAGATGCTTCAAAGCTGGGATGATTTTGTTTGTTTTTTATAGCGTCACGAACTTCTGAGTTATAGACTGGTATTTCAAAACTTTTTTTCATTTTTATTCTCTTATTATGTTTTTTATAGGTAATATTTTATCTAATACACTATATAAGTTATTAATTCCCTAACGAGGGTCCTTTTATAATGCTGGTTTTATGACAAAAACATCTATTGATCCAATTGGTCGCTACCGCAAGATGATTGAATGTGGGGATCTTAAGCAGGATGTCATTCAGGCAGAAATTGTTGATAGATTTCAGCATCTTTATCAGCAATTAACAAAACAAAATTCAGTAGCAAGCAAGGGAATATTGGGAAAAATATTTTCAATCACTGAAAAGCCGATTGTCTTAAAAGGTCTTTATATATACGGCGATGTTGGACGGGGTAAATCCATGCTGATGGATTTATTTTTTGAATTAGCCCCAATTGTAGCAAAAAGGCGGGTTCATTTTCACGCTTTTATGCTTGAAATTCATAAAGAAATGCATGAATGGCGTTATTTGGACGACGCGGCGAGACTGAAAAAATCAAACACAAAAATAGACGATCCCATTCCGCCACTTGCCGCTGAAATTGCCAAGAATAGCAAGTTATTATGTTTTGACGAATTTCAGGTAACGGATGTTACCGATGCCATGATACTTGGTCGTCTTTTTAATGCTCTATTTGATTTGGGGGTTATATTGGTTCTTACGTCAAACCGTATCCCCGATGATTTATATAAGGATGGTTTGAACAGAGGGTTATTTCTTCCAACAATCGATATGATTAAAGAAAAACTTGATGTTAAAGCTCTTGACGGACCGACAGATTACCGGCTTGAGCGTATGAAAGGCATGGAGGTTTATCACTATCCGCTCGGGGAGGCCGCAACGAAAGCATTGTCAAAATCATTTTGGCGACTTACCGACCATGAAGTGGATGACCGTACACAAGTTGGGCCGGATGAAATTAATGTTCAAGGGCGGGTTCTGCACATTCCGGTTGCTTCACGCGGTGTGGCTGTGGTTTCTTTTAAGAAAATCTGTGGTGCGGCGCTTGGCTCAGCCGATTATTTAGCGCTAGCGTGGAAATATCATACGGTAATCATGGTTGGCATTCCGGTTCTTGGTCCTGAAAATAGAAACGAAGCAAAGCGGTTTGTTACTTTTATTGATGCAATTTACGAAAATAATGTGAAATTTCTTTGTTGTGCGGCTGTTGCCCCAGAAGCGCTTTATGCAGAAGGGCACGGTCATTTTGAATTTCAGAGAACGGTTTCAAGATTAATGGAAATGCAGTCGCGGGAATATCTTGCAAAAGGGCATGCCATATAAAATTATCGAGCAATTATTAACCGGATTAACGAATATGGTTAATAAAGCGGCAAAATGGGCAATATTTGCGAGGAAGTTATTGCGTTAACAGTGTATTCGCGCTACATCGGAAGCGATGATTTTATTTTAATTTCGGGATGGGAAAAGTATTTTAATTAAATATCATATTGTTTGTTGAGATCATTTTTTTACCCCCCTCATTTTTCTAGGAGTAGATATAACATGGCACGTAAGAAAATTGCGCTAATCGGCGGCGGACAAATCGGCGGCACTCTCGCTCATCTCGCAGGACTTAAGGGTCTTGGAGATATCGTAATCTTTGATATTGCAGATGGATTGCCGCAGGGTAAGGCTCTCGATCTTGCTCAATCTTCAACCGTAGAAGGTTATGATGCACGCATTTCCGGAACTGCTGATTATGCTGATATTGCCGGTGCTGATGTTGTTATCGTTACGGCCGGTGTTGCACGTAAGCCTGGCATGAGCCGCGATGACTTGCTCGGTATTAACTGTAAAGTTATGAAATCAGTGGGAGAAGGTATCCGCGATCATGCACCGGATGCTTTTGTGATCTGTATCACAAACCCGCTTGATGTGATGGTTTGGGCCTTGCAAAAATATTCAGGCCTTCCGAAAAAGAAAGTTGTCGGTATGGCTGGTGTGCTTGATAGCGCACGCTTCACACTCTTTCTTGCAGAAGAATTTAACGTATCAGTCGAAGATGTGAACGCTTTCGTTCTTGGTGGTCACGGCGATACTATGGTGCCGCTACCACGTTATTCAACGGTTGCTGGTATTCCAATTCCTGATCTGGTTGAAATGGGCTGGACTACTAATGAAAAACTTGAACAAATTATTCAACGCACTCGTGACGGCGGTGCTGAAATTGTTGGGTTGCTTAAAACCGGTTCAGCATTTTATGCGCCAGCAACATCTGCGATAGCAATGGCGGAAAGTTATCTTGGTGATAAACGTCGTCTTCTTCCATGCGCTGTCGCGCTTGACGGTGAATATGGCCAAAATGGTATATATGTTGGTGTTCCCTGCATTATTGGTGAAAATGGTGTTGAAAAAATTGTTGAAATTAAACTCAACGACGAAGAGAAAGCAGGGTTTGAGCATAGTGTTGGGGCCGTTAAAGGTCTTATGGATGCTGTTATTGCAATTGATCCTGCGCTTGGTGACTAGAATATATTTTGTAATGGGTAAGGGTTTTCTTAATCCTTATCCATTATGAAAGTGAATAAGTAAAAAATATCTCTAATGGGAAAAGGTAAAAACCTATGAATATCCATGAATATCAGGCAAAGGAACTGCTTAAACAGTATGGCGCTCCTGTATTGGGCGGCGGTATTGCGTATACAGCCAAAGAAGCAGAGCAAGTAGCAAAAGATTTGGGCGGCCCAGTTTGGGTAGTAAAAGCTCAAATTCATGCAGGTGGCCGCGGAAAAGGCGGCGGCGTAAAAGTCGTGAAATCAGTTGAGGAAGTAAAAAAAATTGCTGCCGAAATGATTGGCATGACACTTGTGACCCATCAAACGGGTCCAGCCGGTAAGGTTGTTAATCAGGTTTATATCGAAGACGGATGTGCGATTGCTAATGAATTATATGTTAGCTTGCTCGTTGACCGTGAAACAAGTCGCATTGCCATTATAGCGTCCTCCGAGGGCGGAATGGATATTGAAAAAGTTGCTGCCGATACCCCTGAAAAAATAATTACGGTTACGATTGACCCTGCATCCGGCCTTTCCGGTTTTCATTGTCGTAAAGTAGCATTTGCCATTGGTCTTACGGGTAAAGTAGCGGGGGCTGCGGCGAAAGTTATCGCCTCTCTCTATAAAGCGTTTGTAGAAAAAGATGCGGCCATGCTCGAAATTAACCCACTGGTTGTTACTGAAGATGACCAAGTTGTCGTACTTGACGCAAAAATGGGTTTTGATGGTAATTCATTATTCCGCCATAAGGATGTGGTTGAGCTTCGTGATCCAACAGAAGAGGATCCGATGGAACTTGAAGCTGCAAAACATGAGCTTAGCTATATTAAACTTGATGGTAGTATCGGTTGTATGGTCAACGGTGCAGGTCTTGCCATGGCGACAATGGACATTATTTAATTAAAAGGGGCGGCGCCTGCTAA
>JAESUD010000118.1 GCA_016763335.1 Emcibacteraceae bacterium
GTACCCACAACGAACTTATTAAAAATGACGGCCTCTACGCTCATCTTGCGGGATTACAGTTCGGGATATAAAGCGTTAATTTCAGCGACTAGACAATCAAGAGCTTCTGTTAAGTTTTGTTGTTCAAAATGACCATACCCAAGGGCATAGCCGTGCCAGGGTTTTGTGTCAGTCTGGTGGGGCAGGTAAAATGATTTGTCCTCTAATGATTTTAACAATCTGTTGGGCATTTCTTTAAATGATAAGAAGGCATGGATGCCGCTATCAAGGCCGGAAACTTTAATGCCGTCTGGTAAGTTGGCTAATTTTTCTCGAACGATTTTATTAAGCTTGGCATAATGGCGGCGTGAGCGGGCGATATGTTTATCAAGTGATCCATCCGCAATGAATGCGGCCATGGCTGTTTGCTTAAGCATGGGTGGCTCGGCATGTTCGATACCAATGATATTTTTTAACACGGTACAGATATTTTCAGGGGCAAGCAGATAACCGATTTTTATAGTGGGACTTATGCTTTTGGAAAAGCTGGAAAAATAAACAACTTGGCCTGTTTTGTCCTGTGATTTTAAAGTCGGGAGGGCCATGGTGTCATAATGAAATTCGCTGTCATAGTCATCTTCGAGTATCAGCGCATCATTGTGGTTTGCCCATTCAAGAATTTCGTTTCGTCGTTTTAAACTTAGCCTAAAACCAAGAGGAAATTGATGTGACGGTGTACAAAATAACATGGTTGGTCGATTTGTTTTATGTGGTAGTTCACTGGTTATCAGGCCATCTTCATCAATGTTTACAGGGTTTAAGGTGTTGTTTTCCACGGATAACCAACGCCATGCAATAGAAAATCCCGGTTTTTCGCAAAAAGTCACAGGGTTAAATTCTATCATTGCCTTTGATAATAAACGTAATGTTTCCGCAGCGCCTGACGTGATGACAATATTATCAGGGTGGCATTTAATATTGCGCGTCCGTTCAAGATAATTGGCTATTTCTCCTCGCAAAAAGGAAATGCCTGATCTGTCTGGGCGTTCGGTAGTGAATGACTTGTCGATTGCTTTTCGCCATGCACGTTTCCAATCTACTTTTGATAAAAGCTCACTTGCGGGATGACCAACGGAAAAATCATATTTTACGTTTGGCCTTGCATAATATGCTTTTGGGATTTCTTTTGTTTTTGGTTTAAACCATTTAGGACCAAGATATTCTTTGTCTTTGCCCAGTGTTATATCAGGAATGTTATGGCTGATGAAAGTTCCCGATCCGGGCTTTGATAGAAGATACCCTTCGGCGATAAGCTGTTCATAAGCGGTTAGTGTCACGATGCGCGACACTTTAAGGTCGGTGGCAAGAGAACGGCTAGAGGGTAGTTTTTCACTTTTTCTGATATCGCCGGATAAAATGTGGTTCTTCAAATGAATTATCAGCTGTTTATGTAGTGGCACATTTAGGTCACGGTCGAGATGGAAATATAAATTGGTCATATTATTATCCGGATAATATAAAATTATTCATAGCATATCAGTTTATGAAAAATTGATTAGTTAATAAAATAGAACAGTAAAATGAAATAATACTGTATTTTTATGATGATTTAAATTTGCTATACAAAAGCTGTCTTCAAAAATTCCCAGTATATAATTTTATAGGAGAACAAGAAGCGGGAAGACCAGAGGCCTCTGCGAAACTAAAAAGAATGAACAAACTTAAATTTTAACAGGTGAGTTCACATAAGTAATTATGTGAAAAAGAATATGTTTTGCAAAAATCAAATGATAGCGACCTCTATAACCGTTGCGATGATAACATTTATGCCGACTTTTGTTGATGCAAAGGCGAGCGATATAGATTTCAAACTTGGTGGGTTTATTAAGGTAAACGCTGCGTTAAATACCAATGGCATAAACGGCATTGATGATGCGTCCGGCTCCTATAATGCGGATTTATTATTTGCCCATGAAAATAAAGGAACAAGGTTCGGCTTTAATTCAAAGGAAACACGGCTTCACGGCACATTGATTAAGAATGATAGCTCCATTGGCCGGATAAAAGCCTATGTCGAGGGTAATTTCGGCGTTGAAAGCGGCGCAGACGGTAACGCAGTTGAAGCATACGGAACTAATAATACACGCTTTGTGTTGCGACATGCTTATGTTGAAGTAGGGAATTTTTTAATCGGCCAAACGATAAGTACATTCATTGATCCAAGAAGCTTTTTAGATATTCTAGATTATGGTGGCAATGCCGCGATAGTTTTCGCCCGTCAAACGCAAATTAGATATACGGCTAAGCTGGATGATTTTACAGTGCGTGTATCGGCGGAAAACCCGACAGCAAATTTAGGCTATAATCTGATCACCGATGATCAAAGGTTTCCTGATTTGGTTGGACGGATTGATTTTGACCCAACATGGGGGCATTTTTCCGTTGCCGGTATAGCCCGTGAAATACGCATTGATACGGATGTGTATGAAGCGCATCAGTTAACCGGCGGGTTCGTTGCGACAGCAAACAAAGAAATCATTGCAGGAAAAATTGAAATCATGGCGCAATATATTCGCGGTGGAATAGGTCATTATGGTGCTTTCTCTGCTTTTTCGGACGGTATTATCTTAACGGATGATAATGGTACAAAATATATTGACCCCGTAAATATTCAGGGTGTGACGGTCGGGACGAGTATAAAGTGGACGGAAAAATTTAAGTCTACCTTTATGGGGTCATGGGCCGAGAATTTAGACACGGGACACAATACCCAAACACTTGGCACCGGACATTCGATCGAGAATGTAAAATCACTTCATGCAAACCTTTATTATAATCTGACAGAAGAGTTGTTATTTGGATTTGAATATAAAAAGATGATAGGCGAGCTTTCCGATGACACAAAACCAAATGTGAACCGTTATCAATTGACAATGATCTTTAACTTTTAATGATAAGTGGTCATATGAAAATTATATATAAGTGGATATTTTAAATAACCATATGACCATTTATATAAGCTTTATATTTAAATGATTGAGTAAAGCTAATGTCTGAAATGAAACAAAAATCAAAAGCCAAAAAGCGTGGGTATGATCTTGATGATCGGCCGGAAAACAAATCACGTCGCCGTAACCTTTCACAAGAAGATGAATGGATCACGGATTTTATCAAACGGGTGCCATTTGGTTATTTTGGTACACGTTGGGATGATCAGCCGTTTGTTCATCCGATGACATTTTGGTATGACGAGGAAAAACATTGTATTTACATGCATGGTGCGATGATCGGCAGACGCGATGCCAACACAAAACGCCATAATCAAATCGCCTTTTGTGCTTCTGAAATGGGAAAATTGCTACCGTCAAACAGGGCACTTAACTTTTCGGTGCAGTTTAAATCGGTCATGGCATTTGGTGATGTGGTTGAGGTAACCGAAGAGGATGAACAGAAACATGCCTTTTATGGTTTGATCAACAAGTATTTTTCTGAAATGGAACTCAATAAGGATTATAGCCCAATCATTGAAGAAGACACGGCAAGAACCCGTGCTTACCGCATTAATATCAAAAGCTGGAGCGGCAAAGAAAACTGGAAAGCTGCGCCAGATATGAACCCTGACTGGCGGGAGCTTGATGACAAATGGTTAAAAGACGATAGCTTTCCCATGTCATATGGAAAGATGGGTGTATAAAAGATAGAAAAATTTCTGATAAGTTGCTATTGATCAAGTGGTTATTTAATTTTGATATTTTTTAGGTAATTTATTTAATATGACAATTACGGCATTATTATTGGTTATTACTGCAGCGTTTTGTCATGCCACATGGAATTTTTATGTTAAGCGAATTGGTGGTGGACCGGAGCTGATCTGGTTGATATCGATTTTATCCAATATATTTTATTTACCGGCAATTATATATATATTCGTGGTTCAAATGCCGACATTTGGCATGGTCGAGATTGGCTTTGTCATTGTAAGCTCTATTATGCATGTGGTTTATTTTATGCTGCTTCAACGGGGATATCGTCACGGTGATTTATCGCTGGTTTATCCTCTTGCCCGATCAACGGGACCGATTGTTTCGTTGATATTTGCGGTTATATTTTTAAACGAAGTCGCTAGCTTACAAATTCTTGTCGGCAGTATGATTATTATATGCGGCATTTTCTTTCTCACGGGTGGGTTTTCCAAACGCGCTGGAAATGTCGGCACCTCTGTAATGTACGGCCTTATGGTTGGGTTTTGTATTGGTAGCTATACGGCGTGGGATGCTTATGTGGTGTCCGTTGTTATGGTCTCGCCCTTACTGCTTGATTATGCGTCAAACACCTTCCGTTCGTTAATTCTCGCCCCTGTGGCGTTTAGGCGTAAAACGGCGGTGGTGGCATTATGGAATGATCATAAGCTTGGCGTGATCTTAATCGGTCTTCTTAGCCCACTTGCCTATATCTTATTTCTTTATGCCATAACCTTTACCCCTGTAACCTTACTCGCCCCGGTGCGTGAAACAAGCGTGCTTATTACTGTACTCATGGGCAGTATCCTGCTCGGTGAAGGACATCTGGGACGACGGCTTATCTGGTCGATGGTTATTATCGGTGGCGTTGCGCTGCTTGCGAGTGCTTAATACCCGTCATGCTGAACTTGATTCAGCATCCACA
>JAESUD010000119.1 GCA_016763335.1 Emcibacteraceae bacterium
AACTGAATTAGTTAATGATGAAAGAGATGAATGTCGGAGTTTTGTCTTAAGAGGTGGTGCTGCAAGTCATCCTGTTTCTAATTCCAGAATATCAGATAGGGCAGGTATTAACAAAGATACTAGATTTAGAAATATAGGATTTCGCTTGGTTAGAGATATTTAATGAGATCATAGTAAATTGATCCCAGATCTTTGTTGTTATCTTGATTATGTTTTCTGTTCGCCGTACTGTATTTAGGTGAATTACAGAATTGGAAATAAGATGATTTGCTTAGGAAGTTTGATTAAAGAAAATATTTTCTATTTCATTTTCGTAACATCATTTCTATTTTTATCAGCCTGTAGCAAAGAAGAGCGCACCAATATATTAGTGCCCGACGGATCGCCTTCGTTTTCTGTAATGGATTTTAGGGAACCGATTTCATTAGACCCGATTTCGGATGGTTGGCGTCACCGAACTTTTCGCAATACTCCGCCAATGGATATTTCTTACTTGACGAAGGATGACCGTCCGTCAATCCGCCTAGGCACGAATGCCAGCGCATCGATGTTGTTTCGTAATGTTGATATAGAACTTGATACATATCCCGCCTTAAGCTGGGACTGGTTCATCGAAAAAGGCATCACAAGCGACGTAAGCGAATTAACTTCTGATGGTGATGATCACCCGGCGCGTCTTTATTTGGGTTTTGAAACGTCAGACGGCGATACGCACAGCATGGAAATTATATGGGGCAACCGCGAACTTCACAGCGGTGATTGGAAAGACCTGAGTTTTTTATATTTCTTTTCTTTTCCTCATTATGCGGCAAATGGCGGTAATGAAAATATCGGCAGTTGGCATCATCAACAAGAAGATCTGACAAAATTATATTCAAAATTATGGGGTGATGCATCCGGCGTGCGTTTGGTTGAAATAGCCTTGTTTTGTGACACGGACGGCACAGGCGGCGAAACTGTTGCTTACTTTTCAAATATCCGCGCCGAGATGACAGCGCCTATTTCTTAAATGCTTAGGTAACATTATGATGAGATATGATAAATATTAATATTGTACGCCGTTTATCCAAACATTTAAAACATCAAATTTTTCACTCATAAGAATAAAATTTGCTTTTTTGCCTACTGCAATAGTGCCGAGTTCATTATCTAGCCCCATAAAAGTTGCTGGTGAAAGGCTGGCCATTTTTACGGCGTCCTCTAGCGAATAACCGACATTTTCGGCAATATATTTAACGGCGGAAATCATATCAAGGTTTGATCCCGCTAAAACGCCATCTTTATTTGTGCACTTTCCACCTGCAGCTATAATTTTTTCGGAACCAAGCCAAAATTCATTTTTCGGTGACCCTACTGTCGGCATAGCATCGGTTATAAGAATAGTTTTGTTTGTCCCTTTGGCTTTTATCGCATGCTTTATGGCGGCAGGGTGAACATGAAAACCATCGGCAATGATACTTGCCCAAGTATCCGTGCTCTCAAACGCCGCACCGACAACGCCGGGTTCCCGACTTTGAAAAGGTGACATTGCATTATAAAGATGTGTGAACCCTGTTATGCCAGCCTTTACGCCTGCAATAGTTTGCTCGTAACTTGCGTTGCTATGGCCTGCTGCAATTATTATTCCTGACTTTACAAGCTGTGAAATAAGCTTTCCGTCATTGGTTTCCGGTGCGAGCGTGATGAGTGTTTTACCCGATTTTAAAGAAGAGAGTAATTTAATATCTTCTGGCTTAAGACACTTGAATTTGCCAGCATCATGAATACCTTTTTTTTCTTTGCTTAGAAAAGGCCCTTCAATATGAATGCCCGCAACGCCGGGAACCCCGATACGAATAGCTTCGTCTACAGCAGCAATGGCCATGGATATTTTTTCAAGATCATCGCTTATTAAAGTTGGGAAAAATGTAGTTGTGCCAAATTTCCTGTGAGCAGTACCAATTGTTTCAATAGTCGTAACACTAGGGTCATCATTGAATAAAGTACCGCCGCCGCCATTCACTTGAATATCAATAAGTCCGGGTATTAAAAACCCCTTAGGTATTTCTTCAACCACCGTGCTTGTTGGAATATTTTGTAACGGAGCGATATCAATTATCTTGCCATGCTCAATAATAATTGCTTGATTAGAAACAAATTTCCCTGAAAGTAATATTTTATCAGCGTGGAGAACTTTTACACTCATATAGTTTCTGTCACTTTCTTTAAGAAAGGTGGGCTATCAGGGTCATATCCCCTCGCTAATGCCAGGCTGTTAAGCATTTTATAAAATGATTGTATCATACATATTACGCTTAAACTTGGATGCATAGATTGCACAGTAGGTAATGTAATGCCGCCTTCATAAGCTTTTCCCGCCGATATCACTTTAGCGCCGCGGTCAATAAAATCTTTTGCAATTTTATTAAAACTACCAGTTGAAGCATCATTTGGCACAAAGAGTAATATTGGAAAGTCTTTTTTGATCAAGGCCATGGGACCATGCCTTACTTCTGCTGAACTATAGGCCTCTGCATGCAATCCTGAAGTTTCTTTAAACTTTAGGGCCGCTTCCTGCGCTATACCTAACCCCAAACCTCTACTGACGACAAAGAAGTTATGGGCATTTTTTAATACGGGTGTTGCATTCGACCAATCAAGGTTCCAAGCTTGTGCTAGTTTTTCAGGAAGGGTTTTAATAGCCTTATTAAGCTCGCTATCTTGTGTTAATTTTCCCACTAAATTTGCTATCGCTACCAATGATAATATATATGATTTCGTTGCAGCAACGCTATTTTCGGGACCAGCGCAAAGTGGTATTACATATTCACAAACCTCAGCCAATGGTGACGAGGTAACATTGCAAAATGCGACCGTTAAGGCGCCTTGCTTTCTAGCAAGTTTGGCAGATTTTATTAAATCGGGGCTACCACCTGACTGTGAAATTGTAATAAATAATGCTTTATCCAGTTTTAAAGGACGCGCATAAACAGATGACATGGACGGTGCATGTGAAACGACGTCAAGGCCAAGGCTTTTTTCAATCATATATTTGGCATATGTGGCGGCATGGTCAGAGCTTCCTCTCGCACATGTGACCACGAAATTTGGGTCGAATTTATTAATTTCTGCAACTAATTTTTCGAATTTTTCGGATGTAGTATCAAGGAATTTTTGCACATACGCGGAAGCTTCGCCTGCTTCAATAAACATTTTTGTTTGGGTTTCACAATTAGACAATCAAGTTTCCTCTAAGATCTTTAAAGCATTACGGAGATTGCCTTTGGTCTTTTCAAGCATATGTTGGCTATTTTCATAACTCTCGCCCATACTTATTAGCACGGCTAATTTGATATTTTTATCGGCTTTCTTTAATGCTGAAATGGCCTTCTCATGTGTGCAGCTGGCAATGTCGCTGATCATGTTAACCGCGCGGTTTTCCAACTTTTCATTTGATACAATCATATCAACCATAAGGCCTTTATATACTCGGCCAAGTTTTGACATTATTGCTGTCGATAGCATATTCAAGATTGCTTTTTGTGCAGTTCCTGCTTTCATTCTTGTGGAGCCGGCAATTAATTCACTACCTGTTTCTGCTAAAATCGGGTGCATCGCTTCCTGAAGAATAGATGTGTCAGGGTTATTGGTAATACCAATTGTTAATGCCCCGAGTGCGTTTGCTTCTCTAAGTGCGCCAAGTGTAAAAGGAGTGCTTCCGCTTGCGGCGACACCAATGACGACATCATTTTTATTGACCGCTGCTTTTCGCATTTGTTCAGCACCTTGATTGAGGTCATCTTCGGCGCCTTCTGCACTTTTGGTCATGGCGTCCATGCCGCCAGCCAAGCAAAAAACCAGGCGTTCTTCTGGCCAACCGAATGTCGGGCCTAACTCTACCCCATCCTGTACAGAAAGGCGTCCTGACGTTCCTGCGCCGACATAAACTAAACGGCCATTTTTGCCTAACCTAGTTGTTGCTTCATCCGCGGCAATGGCAATGGCATTAGTCGCGCTTTTTATGGCGGCAATTGCTACAAGTTGCCCATCATACATGGCTTCAATCATGTTCTGTGTAGTCCATTGGTCAAAATCTGAAAAACGTTGGCTTATATTTTCTGTCATTATTATCCTGATTATTTAATGAGTTTGAATATTAGAGAGCTTTTC
>JAESUD010000120.1 GCA_016763335.1 Emcibacteraceae bacterium
AACCCAAAATTGTCGAGAAAATTAATCAGTCGGGCATTATTATGTTCGGCGAAACTTTATGTGTGCCAAACGGGTCTGGAACCTGCGTTAAAGGCAACCCTATATTTTGTGCCAGCATTTCTTGATTAGGAAGGTTTGTTGGTACTTTTCTTAAGCCGTCCATATCATCGGAAAAACAAATAATTTTTGTTTTCTGTCCCGTGATATGTTCAAATGCGTTACGCACCATTGTTGTGCGCGCTACTTCACCGAAGGTGCCGATATGGGGTAAACCGGACGGACCATACCCAGTTTCAAAAAGAACATAGTCTTTTTTATTTCCGGATCTTTCGAGGCGTTTGATAAGTTTTTCAGCTTCTTGAAATGGCCACGCTTTGCTTTCCAGAGCAAAATTGATATTTTCCGGTGATGAAGACATTATAACAGCTTTCATTTAACTAGTGCAGAATTTGTTATAATTCCTGCTTTTTCAAAGGTTTCATAAGGCCAAACAGCAGTTAGGTCAACTGCTCATTATACTCTTTATTTGATAATTTTTCTTAATCTTGCTTTTCCATATAAATCATGTTGTTTATAGTCAGGGCATTTATGATGACTGAAAAGATTTTATGACAAGTACTCTATTACAATTTCCTGACCCTGATGTGACGCTTTCCAAGCTTCCGGCACTGATAGCAGGGCCGCTCGGCGGCGTGATTATGACACCGGACGGTGAAGTGGAAATATATGATATATCCGAGCTTAGGAAAATTGTTCGAGATCATGATTTTCTGGTTTGTAATCTTCCCGTTGCAGCAAGGCATTTGCGTGTTGACCTAAAAGGTTGCTTTGACGTGTTGGAGCTTTTTGCCTTTATAAGACCCGCAGAGTTCTGCCTTCCGATTCCGCTTGGCTTGGCGCTGGCTCTTGATATCTCTCGTGGGGGCGATAGCGATGAAGATGATGCAGCGCTCCTCATTAAAAGCGTACAAAGTTTATTCGAGGAGCTTAAAAAACCAAACTATAAATATCCGGAAGGCGCACAAGCGACGGCATTTGGTATGAGTGACGCCGGTTGGCGGTGGGGTCCATTAATTTTAGGAGCAATTGGCATGCCTTCACCGCAAGGGGCATATCAAGTGTGGAACCATTTATCCGAATGGGAAGAAAAAGCACCACCACCACCACCGGGTCAGGACCGCGTTAGCGAAGCGGAAGCAGCGGAAAGGCTGGCAAAGTTACTGGGAAACGGTGCCGAGCGCAGAGATGGCCAGATCGAATATACAAAAAAAGCAGCCCGTATGTTTGATGTGCCAGAGACGGAAGATGAGCCAAAATTAATTTTATCAGAAGCGGGAACCGGTATTGGGAAAACGCTGGGATACATCGCCCCCTCGAGCCTTTGGGCCGAAAAAAATGGCGGTACGGTATGGTTGTCAACTTATACAAAAAACCTACAAAGACAGCTTGATCAAGAATTAGACCGTCTTTATCCGAACAAGGCAGAGAAAAATCAGAAAGTTGTCATTCGCAAAGGCCGGGAAAATTATTTATGCTTGTTAAATTTACAAGAAATTTCCGGAACCGCCGCCCAACCACAAGGAAAAATCCTGCTTGGTCTTGTAAGTAGGTGGGTACGGTATAGCCGGGACGGCGATATGATTGGCGGTGATTTTCCGTCGTGGCTCGGTGAAACTTTTGGCATGGGGCGACTTTCTCAGCTAACAGATCGGCGCGGTGAATGCGTCTATTCAGCGTGTAGTCATTATAAAAAATGCTTTATCGAAAAAGCACAGAGAAAAGCTAAATATGCCAATCTGGTTATTGCAAATCATGCCCTAGTGATGGTTCAGAGTGCCACGCGTTTCGGTGAGCAGGACTTGCCGACAAGATATATTTTTGACGAAGGGCATCATATATTTGATGCGGCGGATAGTGTGTTTTCAGCACATTTGACCGGACAAGAAGGGTTAGAGTTAAGGCGCTGGATCAGGGGGGCGGAAATTCAAAACAGGCGAGCCAAGGGATTAAAGGCCAGACTTGATGATTTAATTGCTGATGAGGAGGAAGCGGGCCAATATTTAAGCAAAGTATATACCGCTGCCGCCTGTTTGCCCGCAGATGGCTGGCATAGTCGGTTAATTGAAGGCGGACCTTTTGGGCCGATGGAAAACTTCCTTGCCCAGATCAGAGGTCAAATTTACGCCCGTTCATCGGGAGAGGAATATCATTCCATAGAAACTCTTACAACAGATCCATCAGATGAACTCATTGAAGCGGCCATAATATTGAAAAAAGCCATGGATAACCTTAGCGGCCCCCTTAAAAGATTATCCGCTTTGCTGCTTAAAAAACTCGATATGGAAGCGGATGAACTTGATAGCAGCACCCGAAACAGGCTTGAGGCTGTGTCCCGAAGCATTACCCGGCGGTCGGAAATTATATCGGATGGCTGGGTTCCTATGCTTGATGCATTTACGGGGGGTGTGGAGGCAAACAAACAATTTGTTGACTGGTTTGAGCTTAGCCGCGCAAATGGCCGTGAAATGGATGTGGGAATGTACCGTCACTGGATCGACCCTAGCGAGCCATTTGCCAACATCGTTTTAAAACCGTCACACGGGGCCATGATAACATCTGCGACACTTAGAGATAGATTATCGCAAAACCAAAATCCGGATATAGAATGGAATAGTGCAGAAATAAGAACAGGTGCGGCTCATTTCATTAATCCGCCCACACGCTATAGCTTGAAATCACCATTTGATTATGAAAAACAGGCACGGGTATTCATAGTCGGGGATTTAAATATTCGCTCACTAGATCATCTTGCCGCGGCTTACCGTGAATTATTCATTGCTTCTGGCGGCGGTGCATTGGGGCTGTTTACGGCGATTGGCAGATTAAAAGAAGTCTATAAAAGATTGCTAAAGCCACTTGAGGATGCCGATCTTTCGATATTTGCCCAACATGTAGACCCGATAAATGTAGCGACGTTAATCGATATATTCAGAACCGTCGAACATAGCTGTTTGTTAGGCACTGATGCAGTGCGGGACGGGGTTGATGTGCCGGGAAATTCGCTACGACTTTGTGTTTTTGATAAAGTACCTTGGCCGCGGCCAACTATTTTACATAAAGCAAGGCGAGAGCATTTTGGCAAAAGAACGTATGATGATTTGATTACTAGGCTTCGTATGAAACAGGCCTTTGGTCGATTAATTCGTAAAAAAAGCGATAAAGGCGTGTTTGTAATGCTCGACGGCGCAACCCCAACACGTTTATTAAGCTGTTTTCCGGAAAATGTGATCATAGAACGTGTCGGATTAGCAGAAGCGATTAAAAAAACTAGAGACTTTTTGAGTTAAGATGATATATTTTTTAAGAATATTTTTTAAAAATAAATAGTTTCTGTATAGAAACACAATGTCATTATTTAAATATATTGTCTTTAAATAAAGTTCAATGTAAACGTTTCGTCTTTTAACATAAGGAACCAGAAAAAATGGAAACACGCGCAGCAGTCGCTTTTCAGGCAGGCAAACCACTCAGTATTGAAACCGTTACTTTAGAAGGCCCGAGGGCTGGTGAAGTACTTGTGGAATTAAAAGCAACGGGCGTATGCCATACGGATGCTTTTACGCTTTCGGGCGATGATCCTGAGGGGGCGTTTCCTGCTATACTTGGCCATGAAGGGGCCGGTATCGTTGTTGAAATCGGTGCTGGTGTGACATCGGTGGAGGTAGGCGATCATGTTATCCCGCTTTATACGCCGGAATGCCGTGAATGTGATTATTGCTTGAACCCAAAAACAAACCTATGTCAGAAAATTCGCGAAACACAGGGTGCCGGCCTTATGCCGGATGGGACCAGCCGTTTTAAACTAGATGGTGAACCGATCCTGCATTATATGGGGTGCTCTACTTTTTCAAATCATACGGTTCTTCCGGAAATAGCCTTGGCCAAGGTGAGAAAAGATGCGGATTTCGAGAAAATTTGTTATATCGGCTGCGGTGTGACAACCGGTGTTGGTGCCGTTGCATTTGATGCCAGGTTGAACCGGGATCAAACGTGGTTGTTTTTGGGCTTGGCGGTATTGGCTTAAATGTTATTCAAGGCGCGCGGATGGTTGGTGCCAATAAAATTATCGGTGTTGATATAAACCCGGCGAGAATGGAAATAGCCAAAAAATTCGGCATGACAGATTTTCTTAATCCAAAAGAATGTGACATTATGGAAGCGATAATGGATCTGACTAATGGCGGGGCGGATTATAGTTTTGAATGTATAGGTAATGTGAATACCATGAGACAGGCCCTTGAATGCTGTCATAAAGGTTGGGGCGAGAGCATAATCATCGGTGTTGCCGGGGCCGGACAGGAAATTTCAACAAGACCGTTTCAACTGGTAACCGGGCGGGTTTGGCGTGGTTCTGCATTTGGCGGTGCGCGTGGTCGGACTGATGTTCCAAAAATTGTTGACTGGTATATGGACGGTAAGATCAATATTGATGATTTGATTACCCATACCATGCCCCTTGATGACATCAATAAGGCGTTTGACCTTATGCATTCTGGCGAGTCTATTAGAAGTGTGATTGTATATTAATTATGGAACTTAAATCTCAGCATAAATGCCACGGCGGTACAATTTCTTATTATAGCCATTCAGCGAACACG
This sequence comes from Emcibacteraceae bacterium, assembly GCA_016763335.1. GTDB lineage: Bacteria > Pseudomonadota > Alphaproteobacteria > Sphingomonadales > Emcibacteraceae > Pseudemcibacter. Next base: position 4,659 of record JAESUD010000120.1, read on the forward strand.
GTTGGCTGCGAAATGAATTTTACGGTGTTTTTACCGCCGCAAGCCGCAAACGGAAAATGCCCGACAATCTATTATCTCGCAGGGCTTACCTGTAGTGAAGACAACTTTACTACCAAGGCCGGGGCTTATAAAGTGGCTGCGGAACGGGGGCTTATACTCATTGCGCCGGATACGTCACCACGCGGTGACCATGTGCCGGATGAAGATGGTTGGGACTTTGCCAAGGGTGCCGGGTTTTATGTCGATGCCACTGAAGAACCGTGGAGCGAACATTATAATATGTATAGTTATATAACTGATGAGCTTTATGATTTGGTATTAGACAACTTTCCTGTCGATAAGAACCGCATCGGAATATTCGGGCATTCCATGGGTGGTCACGGGGCGTTGACTATTTATTTGAAAAACAAAAATAAATATAAATCTGTTTCTGCATTTGCCCCGATCGTTAATCCGATGAATTGCCCGTGGGGTCATAAAGCACTGGGAAAATATATTGGCGAAGATAGAAAAAATTGGGCCAACTATGATGCTTGTGCGCTTATAAGTGTGAATGGTGATGCATCTGGGGATGCGGAAATACTAATAGATCAAGGACTTAGTGACCCGTTTCTTGAAAGCCAACTAATGCCGGAACAATTTGAGAAAGCCTGTGTGGAAGTGAAACAGAAATTGACGTTACGACGTCATTCTGGGTATGATCATGGGTATTTCTTTATATCAACATTTATGGATGATCATTTAAAACATCATAGCATAATTTTAGGATAAGGTAATCCAATGATTGATTTGGATAAAGTAAATGAAGTAATCGGCCGCTATAAAAAAGTTGAAGGCGGTCTGCTTGAATGTCTACACGCTGTTCAGCACGCCTTTGGTTATATACCCAAAGAAACCCTCGATTTGATGGCAGACTGTTTTAATATCTCTCGTGCTGAAGTGCACGGCGTTATTAGTTATTATCATGATTTTAAAACAAGTCCGCAAGGCCGAACAGTGGTGCGTATTTGCCAAGCGGAAGCATGTCAAGCTATGGGAAGCCGCGCATTAACTGACTATGTGAAAGATATGCTTGGTCTTGAAATGGGGGCAAGTGATGAAAATTATAGCCTTGAGGCGGTTTATTGTTTTGGTAACTGCGCCCTTTCCCCTAATTTGGAAATTAATGGTAATCTCCATGCGCGGGCCAGTAAAGACAACTTTGAGAAGTTGTTAAAAATGGGGGCGTCATTATGATAAACGTATATGTACCAAAGGATACCGCTTCTATATCCATGGGGGCGAATGAAGTGGCAGACGCGATTGCCGCACTTGCGGAAGATATAAATATTATTCGAAATGGCACATGGGGCATGACGTATCTTGAACCATTGGTCGAAGTGGAAACTGCAAATGGTAGAATTGCTTATGGTCCGGTAAGGCCCGAAGATGTTGCGGGATTATTTGAGGCCGGATTTTTACGCGGTGCGGATCATGATTTACGCCATGGCCTGACATCGGAAATAGAATATTTAAAAAACCAAGAGCGGTTAACATTTGCCCGCTGCGGCTTAATAGATCCGCTTTCAATAGACGACTATATTAAAAATGACGGATTTTCAGGACTTTCAAAGGCATTAAAGTTGTCCGGACAAGAAATAATTGATGATGTCACGACGTCAGGTTTGCGTGGGCGCGGTGGCGCGGCGTTTCCGACCGGTATCAAATGGAACACAGTATTAGCCACAAAAGCGGATCAGAAATATATCTGCTGCAATGCCGATGAAGGGGATAGCGGCACTTTTTCAGACAGAATATTAATGGAAAGCGATCCTTTTTGTTTAATAGAAGGCATGATCATTGCTGGTATCGCCGTTGAGGCGACAAAAGGATATATTTATCTTAGAAGTGAATACCCGTTATGCAAATCTGTTTTAAATAACGCCATTATTATTGCCAGACAGGAAAAATATCTTGGGGATGATATTTGCGGCAGCGGCAAGTCATTTGACATTGAAGTTCGCATTGGCGCTGGGTCGTATGTATGCGGCGAAGAAACGGCAATGCTTGAAAGCTTAGAAGGTAAAAGAGGAATGGTGCGGGCTAAACCACCACTTCCAGCACATGTTGGACTGTTTGGTAAGCCGACAGTTATTAATAATGTTTTGTCGTTAGCCAGCATACCGATTATCATGTCAAAGGGCGGTGAATTTTACAAAGATTTCGGAATTGGCCGTTCTCGTGGTACAATTGCCTTTCAATTAACCGGAAATATCAAATGCGGTGGTTTGGTGGAAAAGGCCTTTGGCATTACACTCGGTGAATTGATTAATGGCTTTGGTGGCGGTACTTATAGCGATAAAGCCATAAAAGCGGTGCAAGTTGGCGGCCCTCTTGGTGCTTATATTGCCGAAGACAACTTCAATCTTCCGCTTGATTATGAAGCATTTTCTGAGGCAGGAGCTGTGCTCGGTCATGGTGGTATAGTTGTCTTCGATGAAACGGCAAATATGAAAGACCAAGCCATATTTGCTTTTGAATTTTGCGCTATTGAAAGTTGCGGCAAATGTACGCCGTGCCGTATTGGCTCAACCCGTGGTGTTGAATTGATCAAGGCGGGTAATCTGGAATTGACCAAGGAGCTTTGTGAATTGATGGATACATCATCGCTTTGTGCGATGGGTGGCATGACGCCAATTCCGGTAAAAAGCGCAATGAAAAACTGGCCACAAGATTTTAAGGACGTGTGATATGACCCAGATTGTTGAAAAAGATTTTGGCACACCTGAAAAGAAATCGGTAACTTCCGTTGATCTTATCATTGACGGGAAAAAAGTTTCTGTTCCCGAAGGCACGTCCGTAATGCGGGCGGCGCGTGAGATTGACTGTGAAATTCCCAGCCTTTGCGCCACTGACTGTATGAAAGAATTTGGCTCTTGCCGTTTATGCCTTGTGGAAATTGACGGGGTTCGTGGTACGCCGGCGTCTTGTACGACACCGGTTTCGCCGGATATGTCGGTTAAGACAACTTCTGATCGGCTGACAAAAATTCGTCGCGGAATTATGGAACTTTATATTTCTGATCATCCGGACGAAGATAGCCCGCTTCATGATATGGCGAAACTTGTAGGTCTTAAGGAAAATAGATATGGCACGGATGGTCATAACCATTTGAAATCAATCATTGATGACAGCAATCCGTATTTTAGTTTTGACCCGGCTAAATGTATTCTTTGTTCGAGATGCGTTCGGGCCTGCGAAGAGGTTCAGGGAACGTTTGCCCTTACCGTTGATGGGCGCGGATTTGATAGCAAAATATCGGCAGGATCAGACCAATCGTTTTTGGCGTCTGACTGTGTTTCTTGCGGTGCCTGTGTGCAGGCGTGCCCAACGGATAGTTTATTTGAAAAACGCACTGCCGAGCTTGGGATGCCTGATCATAGTGTCATTACCACCTGTGCGTATTGCGGTGTTGGTTGCGGGTTTAAAGCAGAACTTAAAAATGATGAAGTTGTCCGGATGATGCCGTGGAAAGATGGCATGGCCAATCATGGTCATTCCTGCGTTAAAGGGCGGTTTGCGTGGGATTATGCCATTCATGAGGACCGAATTTTAGGCCCGATGATCCGCGATAATATTACTGATCCGTGGAAAAAAGTTGGCTGGGACGAAGCCATTGATTTTGCGGCAATGCGCCTTAAAGACATTCAGAAAGAACATGGCACAAAATCAATCGGCGGCATCACGTCATCAAGATGCACAAATGAAGAAGTTTTTGTTGTTCAGAAATTGATCAGGGCGGCATTTCAAAATAATAATGTTGATACCTGCGCAAGGGTTTGTCATTCACCAACCGGATATGGACTGCGGGAAACCTTAGGAACATCAGCCGGAACACAGACATTTGACAGTGTTATGGACGCGGATGTGATAATGGTTATTGGGGCTAACCCAACTGATGCTCATCCCGTCTTTGCCAGCCAAATGAAAAGACGACTTCGCGCCGGGGCAAAGTTAATCGTTATTGATCCGAGGAAAACCGGATTGGTTAAATCACCACATATTGAAGCGGATTACCATTTGCCACTTCTTCCGGGTACCAATGTAGCGATGATAAATGCTATATCGCATGTGATCATGACCGAAGGATTGATGGACCAAAATTATATCGATGAACGTTGTGAAACGGATGCCTTTAAAGAATGGCACGACTTTATAATAAATCCGCTTAACAGCCCGGAAACCGTTGAAGAATATACAGGTGTTTCTGCGGATGACGTTAGAAATGCAGCACGACTTTATGCGACGAGCGGAAATGGTGCCATATATTACGGCCTTGGTGTTACGGAGCATTCGCAAGGGTCAACAATGGTAATTGGCATGGCAAACCTTGCAATGGCGACGGATAATATCGGCGCGTCCGGTGTCGGTGTAAATCCGTTACGGGGGCAGAACAATGTTCAAGGTTCATGTGATATGGGGTCATTCCCTCATGAACTTCCGGGTTATAGATCTGTTGCAGATGATGAGGTTCGTGGGCAGTTTGAAAAAGACTGGGGAGTGCTGCTTGATCCTGAGCCAGGCTACCGCATTCCCAATATGTTTGATGCAGCCGTGGACGGTAAATATAAAGCCATGTATATTCAGGGCGAGGACGTGGCCCAGTCGGACCCAAATACACATCATGTTGAGGCTGCGCTTGGGGCGCTTGATTGCCTTATTGTTCAGGATTTATTCCTTAATGAAACGGCGAAATTTGCGCATGTGTTTTTTCCGGGCACGTCATTCCTCGAAAAGGACGGCACCTTTACCAATGCCGAACGGCGTATAAGCAAAGTTAACCAAGCGATAAAACCGCTTACCGGAATGGACGAATGGGAAATAGCCTGCCGTTTGGCGCGGGCCATGGTATATAATATGCATTATAATGATGCGTCCGAAATTATGGATGAAATTGCCCGCCTTACCCCGACGTTTACCAATGTCAGCTTTGATATGATCGATGAAAAAGGATCTGTGCAATGGCCATGCAATGATAAAGCACCGCAAGGCACACCAATTATGCATGTCGGTACTTTTGTGCGCGGTAAAGGAAACTTTATTGTCACCGAATATGTGCCGACCACGGAACGATCAACCCGTAAATTTCCGTTAATTCTTACGACGGGCCGTATACTTAGCCAATATAATGTTGGAGCGCAGACAAGGCGGACGCAAAATAATATCTGGCATGATAAAGACATCCTTGATATTCACCCGCATGATGCTGAAAATCGCGGTATTGTTGACGGTGATTTGGTTATGATTAAAAGCCGGATGGGTGAAACGGTGCTTGAAGCTTTGGTCACTGAAAGAATGCAACCTGGTGTGGTTTATACGACGTTTCATATGCCCGAATCCGGGGCTAATATTATCACGACGGATAATGCTGACTGGGCGACATCCTGCCCGGAATATAAAGTGACAGCCGTGGAGGTCCGCCCGACCAACCGCAAATCCGATTGGCAGGAAGAATTTGATGAGTTCTCGTCTTCAACAAGACATATTGCGGAATAAACGAATTTGGAGCCCTATATATTTCAAGCCTTAATGGGCGCGCTTTTGTTTGGTATCGGGGCGATGTTCTTTAAATGGATCGTGCAATTAAACGGCGACGATAATATTTTCTTTGCAACACTTTATAGTTCGGGAGCGGTTTGCTTTTTCATTGGCGGGTTTGGGGGATTTACTGAACTTACACCAACCCATTATATTAGCGGTGCGTTAATTGGGCTTGGAGCTGCAGGCGGGAATTACTTTTTTTCAAAAGGACTTCGTCACGGTCCGGCAGGGCTGACGTCTGCTTTTGCCAAGGCAAATATTGTCATTGTGATTTTAATATCATCAATTTATTACCAAGAACCGCTGATGTTAACCGAAATTATCGGCATCATATGTTTCCTTGCTGCGATGCTGATTGTAAATTTGAAAATCGGTGGTGCCCAGCGCAGCGTTAGCAAAATTTGGTTTGCATTGATGGTGGGGAGCATGATTTTAATAGCCTTTAGAAACGGCGGATTAAAAGTTGTTGATGAGCTTGAAATTTCAAGCATGGTTGTCATGACGCTCGCTTATATATTTTGTGCGATATTTTTCAGTGGTAATATTATTAAAAATATCAACAAAGACAAAAGCGAAAATCAACAAACTAAAAAAGTCATGATGATCGGGGCTAGTACCGGTGTTATTTCATATTGGGGATTATATTTTTATATCACGGCGCTTGAAACCGGTCCGGGCAGTGTTGTTGTGACCATCTTTTCGCTTGATATGCTTTTTGTATTGCTGGTTTCTTATTTTATTTATGGTGAGCGGCTGAATTTTAATCAAAAAATCGGTTTTCTTCTTTCCGCGTTTGGATTTTTACTGCTCGGCATTAAATAATCACAGCAGATGACCGGAACGTTTCTTTTTTGTTTCAAGATAAAGTTCATTATGATTATTGGACGGAAATTTGTGTGCGACCCTTTCGGATACTTTAATGCCGCATTTAATTAATCCGTCAACTTTGCTTGGGTTATTGGTCAATAAGCGAACTTTTTTATATCCCATTTATTTGAGCATGACGGCGGCA
>JAESUD010000121.1 GCA_016763335.1 Emcibacteraceae bacterium
TATTGCCATTAATTGAATGGCCACCGGGGAAAATTCGGATAATCCAAAATAAATGGCGATTACGGCACCAAGTCCTGCCGTTGATGTTACACCGATTATTCCCGGATCAGCAAGCGGGTTTCTTAACATACCTTGCAGTGATGCGCCCGATAAACCAAGTGTTGCCCCGGCAAGAAAGCCCATAAATACACGCGGTAAGCGGAGTTCGACGATAATAATGGTTGTTGCTTCGTCTGCCTGTCCGCTCAGTGCCGAAAATACTTCGGCTGGTGAGAATGGAACTGTGCCAATAAAAAGTGATAAAAATGATATGAGTAACAGGCCAAGGATCAAAACGGCATTCATCTTTTTATAGGATATAGTAGTTGAGTTTATCACTTGAGCTGTTCCCTTTGCTTGAGGGCTTTTTCGCCTTCCCTACGGATAAATTCAGCTGTTTCTATTGAAAATAGTCCGCCGCAGGAAATAAGTTCGCCGGGTATGGATATTGTTGGGATTTCGTGCATCATTTTTTTAATCTTTGGATGGCGGGTGAGGCTCCAATGTGAAACATGAACATCATTCTGGTTAAAAAAACTACTGACAATCAAATCCGGTGGGTTAAGTAAAAACTGTTCTAGGGAAATTTGCTGCCATCCGGCGATATTATTATCTTCAGCCAGTGAGGCATAACCAGCAAGTTTTATTATATCATCGATAAAAGTACCCGTGCCGCCAGTATAGCCACTTGGCGTAATATAGGCGACTTTCAAGGGTGAATGAGGGCGCTCGTTCAATGTTTTAAGCCGTGCTTTATAATTGTTGATGATCAAGTCTGCCTGCGTAGTGCGGTCTAATATTTCACCAAAATGTGTAAGGTTTTTAAAGAATGTTTCTGCTTTATGTCCATATTCAGGAACATTCGTTTCAATTCCATAATGATTTAAGGTAGGTATCAACATAAAGGCCCAATCAGTGGCAATCACCACATCAGGCTTCATCATAAGAATTTCTTCTACGCTACCGCCAAAATTTATTAACATCGGCTGCCCGCTCGCGGTAATATGAATTTTCGGCGGTCGCGAGATTAGATACAGCTATGATCTGTTTAGGATCAGCGAGTGATAACAGATATTGGTCAGCACAAAAATCAAGCGAAACGGCCTTAGGGGCTTGTGAATAAGAATTGTGTGATATTAATATTGAGGCAGCCGCAAAAATTGCGGGAAAAAATAATCTTTTTATTTTTGCGGCTGCTTTCATCAATGTTTCTCTAGAATTTTGCTCTGGCACCAATATAGCCTGAGCGGTCTGGTGTGCCGTAACCAAAAACCTGCTGGTATTCAGTATTGAACAGATTATCTACCCTACCATAAATCTCAATAGTATCATTTATTTTATAGGCGGCCCTGAAATCAAACCTAGTCCAGCTGTCTAGTGACGCGCCGAAATCTTCGGTGTCGGCGGTATAGGTAACACTTAGCCCAAAGTTTAGTTTTGGCAGTGCTTGCCAACGAATTTCACCGTAAGCCGAATTTTTAGGAACCAGCAACAACTGAGTATCAAGCGCTAAATCTTTGGTATCTGTATGGGTATAGTGACCTGCTATGACGATTTCATCTGTGATGTTCGCGTCCACTGAAAGCTCATAACCTTTTGACTTAACTTTATCAATATTCTGAAACTGATAAGTAAAGAATGTTGGATCAACGAGTACATAATTTATCTTATTTTCAAAATCTTGGTTGAAATATGTTGCAGTGAAATGAATGTCACCTTCCATAAAGGATTGCTCAAAACCAACTTCCCAACCACTTGAAAGTTCTGGTAGTAAATCAAGATTACCGTTAAAGGGATGGGTGAGCTGGGTGATGGTTGGTGCTTTAAACCCTTCGGCCCAGTTTGAAAATATTTTGGTGTTGGTCTGATCAAAATAATATGCGCCGGTAATGCGTGGGCTATAGGTATCACCTGCTTGGCTATGATTATCATAACGTATGCCACCAGTGAGGGTTAAACCTTCAATACCTTGCCAGTTAATTTCTGAAAGGACACTATCCATTTTAGATTTTTGCACTTCTATACCATTGGCTTCTGCCTGTACTTCTTCATGCTGAAGTCCGAATGATATGCCAAAGGCATCATCAAGTTTATAATGGCCAAAATAGTCAAAATTCAGACGATTACTTAAGGCTTGCGGGGTGATGATGTCGTTATTTTCATCTTCACGTTTTGTATTTGAATATTCTGCTGAAAATGTATTTTTCAAACGTCCATCAAACAAGTCGAGATGACCGCGTGTTGCAACTAGATATTCCGTTGTGTGATCTATTTTATCCGCGTCCTGAAGGTCATATAATGCTGGTAAGAAATCATCAAATTCGTTACGACTTTTTGAATAACGGCCGATGAATTCAACTTTGAAGGTTTCGGAAAGCTGCCCGCCAACTTTTGTATTGAGTGATATATTACGGTAACCGTCTGTTTCTGTGTTGCCGTTATTCTCGTCTGCTTTTGAAATACCATCAGTAGTTATGCCGCGCGCTGAAAAACTATATTGCACTTTTTCATCGCCGCCGTGAATATTGCCGCCGCCGTTAAAGGTACTGTATGAACCGCCTTCAACATATGCGCTGCCACCAATACCGTTTTTTCCGGATGCTGTAATGATATTGATCACACCGCCCATTGAATCGGAACCATATAATAATGATTGTGGTCCGCGTAGTACTTCGACCCGGTCAATCGCGTTGACGTCATAATTGGCAAAGTTTGCCCGCCCGTCCGGTGAAGCACCATCATTAATCTGAATGCCATCTACCAGTACAACAACGGCGGTCGTGCCGCGAATGCGAAGGGTAGATACACCGCCAAAGGTGCCATTTTGTGTCGATGTGACGCCGGGAATGGTCATTAGCAGGTCTTTTAAGAAAACACTTTGCAGGGCCTCAATATCTTCAGCAGTAACAACAGATATACTGCTGCCAATAGTGGATAACGGTTTATCATATCTAGAGGCTGTGGTGACAA
>JAESUD010000122.1 GCA_016763335.1 Emcibacteraceae bacterium
CTTGAAGATGACATAAGAAAAGAAGCCACCGCATGGCTGGTTTCTGATAAATTTGCCAAAGCGTGGCAGGTATTTGTCACCAAAGAACGAGAGTAAAATTACTTAACCGCCAGCTGTTGATGAACAAGACATGACCAATAGCTGGCGCCAATTTCCAGCAGTCCATCTTGATAATCATAATAAGGATTATGAAGCGGCGGTTGATCATCATCGTCCCCGGCACCAAGCAAGACAAAACACCCCGGCAATTGGCGTAAAAACTGCGCAAAATCTTCCGAGCATGGGCATATAACACAATTTTCATCAACATGTTCCTGCCCGACTACGGCAATTGCCGCCTTTGCTGCCGCGTCTGTTTCTTTCACCGAATTACTCAGCGCGATAAATTCATAGCTATAACCAACCGTCCCCAAAACACCGTGGCTCGCACAAACTCCCGCAACTACTTCTCTCATACGCTGTTCGATTTTATCCTGTACCTTTGGATCAAGTGTGCGCACGTCGCCCTTTATAATTACATTTGAGGGGATGATATTTCGCGCCCCGTCTGTAATAAATTCGGTAATCGATAGCACTCCCCATTCCTGCGGCCCCAACGAACGGGAAATAATAAGTTGCAATGCTGTCACAATCTCAGCACCCGTTACTAACGGGTCTTTGGCCATATGCGGCATTGAGGCATGACCGCCTTTTCCTTTAATTTCGATAACGAAATTATCCTCGGACGTCATCATTTGTCCTGATTTTAAAGCAATATCACCAAAAGCAATCCCTGGCATATTATGAAGACCGTATATTGCTACCATTGGAAAACGCTTAAAAAGCCCGTCTTCCATCATCGCTAGTGCCCCACGACCATTTTCTTCGGATGGCTGAAAAATAAAATAAACCGTACCGTTAAATTCACCCGTTTCTGAAAGCGCCTTTGCCGCACCGAGCAACATTGCCGAATGACCGTCATGCCCGCAACCGTGAAAAACGCCTTCGTGAACAGATTTATAATCCGGATCGCCCATTTCCTCTATCGGTAATGCGTCCATATCTGCTCTTAAGCCAATGGCTTTATCCGATGATCCTTTTTTTAATACACCAACCACACCGGTTCCGCCAACGCCCGTATGCACTTCAATTCCAAACGATTTTAATAATTCAGCAATTTTATCGGCCGTTCGGTTTTCATTAAAACCAAGTTCCGGATGTTGGTGAATATCGCGTCGCCATGATTGCATTTGCTTCATACGTTCGTTCATTTTCTAACCCCTCGCCGGCAAACTAGTATTCCGGCAATAATCAGCACCGCACCGAAAAAATGATAAATACCAAGTACTTCGGCAAATAATATCCATGCAAGAATTGCTGCGACCATTGGCTGAATAAGCAAACTTACCGAACCAAATGCCGCTGGAAGATGCGCGAGCGCATAAACAATAAGACTTTGTCCCACAACATGGGTGAACCAAGATAGTGCTAATAACGGCCACCACCCCATAATTGTCGCTGGCATAAAATTCCCCGTTTCAATTAGCGCAATTGGCAATAAAAATATACTGCCAAAAACAGCCATGCCAAGCACAATCGAAACCGTTGAAAATCTTTTTCGCGCCTGTGCACTTGCAATCATATAGGCCGCATAAGCAAACGCCGTGGTCAGTCCAATAAAATCACCTATCAAATGATCCGGGTTTAACTCAAAGCTGCTCCCCATTAACGACATGGCGCCAAGAAGTGCCAAGGTCATGCCAAAAACGAATGTCCGACTAAACCGTTCGCCAAAAAATAAAAACCCCCCGAGCGCAGTAAATACCGCCGCCGTATTAGCAAGCAGCGTCGCATTCGCCACTGTGGTAAGCTGCACTGACCAATGCCACATGGTAAGATCAACTGCGAAGAAAAACCCAACGATAATAATCGGTTTAATATCTTTAAAATTAAGCCCCGGTGTCGCCGCCCCGCCATTTTTACGAATATCATAAATTTGCCAGATCACCAGCAGCGGGATTGATAACGCAAGCCGCCAAAAAGCCGACGATGTTGGCGTCACATCAGCGTAACGCATAAATATCGGTGATGTACCAATAGCCACACCACCAATAAGCAACGAAATAAACGCCGTCATATTAACGTGGTCTTTCATTTGACCTGTGACTTGTTTTACCTGTTCTGACACGCGCGGTATAACCTTTAATTTAAAGTGTAAATTATTATATTCCTGTGATAGTCTACTTTGAAAAAGATGCCTATATAAAAATATCATTTTAAAAGGAAATGAAAATGGCTAACGATGGATATCATGAACCTACAGCAATAATTCTTGATTGGCTCTGACATAGAGACCCGACATTTGATAAAGAATTAAAAAAATGCTTTTTCACTGATACACCTAATTTCCATTTCTTATATAGAGTTTAAAATGAACAATTCACGATCTTATTGTAATAAAAATCTTGCCGATATTCACACACCTTTGTTGCATAATTACTGGTATGTAGCGGGATTAAGTACAGAATTTACCGTTGAAATGCGTGAACGCACCATATTGGAAAAATCAATGGTGATGTACCGCAAGGCAGACGGCACACCTGTAATATTGCAAAACCGCTGTGCCCATCGCTCATTCCCCCTTGATAAAAGCATCCTTGATGACGAAGGCATCCGTTGCCGTTATCACGGTATAAAATATAATCATGAAGGCGAAATTATTGACGTACCTTGCCAGACCAAATGCCCAAAAGTAAGCATCAAAAAATACCCCGCGCACGAAATCGGCCCGTTTATATGGGTATGGATGGGCGACAAGGATAAAGCCGATATAAAAGACATCCCCGAATTACCTATTTATGATATGGAAAAATGGACCCATGTCGTCAGCGAATATAATCATATGGAAGGCAATTACATCCTCGTCCATGAAAATTTATGTGACCTGAGCCATTTGCCTTTTTTACACGCAGAAACATTTAAAACACCCCCTGCTTATTCAGATACCCCCATTGAAATGGAAGTCGACGGTGACGAAGTGAAATTTTACCGCTCCATGCATGACTGGAGCGCCTTAAGCGCATTTTTCCATCCGGCAATAGATTTCTCGGGTAAAGAATTTACCTATATTTCCGGCGGTCATTATATGAGTCCCGCCACCAATAAAGGGTATGCTAAATTAACCGCAGACGGCGAAAACAAAGATCCCATCTGCCATTATGTCAGCCATTACATGACACCGGAAACCCAAGGTAGCTGCCATTATTATTGGTTTGTTGCCCGAAATTATGAACTTGATGATCATGAATATAGTCAAAAATTTGGTAAAATGGTTCAAACAGGCTTTGACGAAGACCGTGTCGCCGTCAAATATATGCAAGACATGTTAGAACAGGACAAGCTCGATTTTAAGGAAATGAGCGTAAAGGCAGACGCCCCTGGCCTTGCCATGCGCAAAATTATCAAGAGGTTGGCTGATAAGGAATATTGTTGAAAACCTAGTTGTGACAACCCCGCTTATCATTACCCATCATGTTAAATTTTTATAAAGTGGGAAAAGTCATCTTTCGTTTGACCCGCCCGTAAACAAAACTTGAATCAATAGCAGCAATGCCGGGAATGGTTGATATTTTCTCCCTGACAAACATCTCGTATGTTTTAAGGTCTCGGCTCACCACATGCAAAAGGTAATCTGAATTGCCCGTCATCAGATAACATTCCATAACCTCGTCAAGTTTCGCAATGCCGTTTTCAAATGATTTAATGCATTCCTCTGAATGCCTTTCTAAACGAATATGGACAAACACAGTCAGCGGTAAACCATATTTATCCTGATCAACGATGGCGGTATATCCCGTCAAAACACCTTCCTTTTCAAGATTGCGAACCCGGCGCAAACAGGGTGATGGAGACAGCCCGACATTATCCGCAAGCTCTTGGTTGGATAAGCGGCCATTCTGCTGTAATGATTTTATTATTTTAATATCTATTGCGTCCATTTGAAATTCCTTAGCATAATCTGCTAATAATTAACCATATAATAATTAAATACGCAAGCACATTGCCGTAAATTAATGATATAATGCTGCTTATAATAATTTGAATATGGAGTAATGATTATGAATTCATCTGACAATGACAATACTGAGTTAGGCTTTGCCACCCGTGCCATCCATGATGGTTATGATAGCAATGATGACCAAGGCGCGCTTGTGCCGCCGGTTCATATGACATCGACATTTAC